>JBMFMY010000191.1:0-2275 GCA_049970435.1 Candidatus Methanomethylicaceae archaeon | reverse complement strand
GGGCGCAGATAGGGTTTTGGGGTGGAGGTCACCAAACTACATGTACAAAGCGAAGGGGTCCAACGTGTCAGTGTTTATGAGAAACTACATGCTCTCTGACGACATAGGCTTCAGATTCACCTCGAGGGACTGGGTGGGTTGGCCGCTGACTGCCGAGAAGTACGCGGAGTGGCTCGAGAAGAGCCAAGGAGATGTCATATTCATAGCCATGGACTTTGAGACCTTCGGCGAGCATCACTGGGCCGACAGCGGGATCCTCGAGTTCATGAGGGCGCTACCCAAAGAGGTCAAGAAGTACGGAGATATGAGGTTTGCCACACCCTCTGAGGCTGCCTCTAGGCTAAAGCCTGTTGATGAGGTGGACGTCCCAGAGGCGATCTCGTGGGCAGACCTGGAGAGGGATTTATCTGCGTGGCTAGGGAATGACCTTCAGAAGCACTGCTTCGATGTCGTGAAGTACCTCGAGCCCATGGCAAAGAGCGTGGGTGGGAGGTTCCTCAGGGTATGGAGGTACTTTACCACCAGCGACTACTACCACTACATGAGCACAAAGGGAGGAGGGGCAGGGGCAGTACACTCATACTTCAGTCACTTCAACAGCCCCATCGAGGCATTTCTGAGCTTCACATGGGTCTTGGCCGACTTTAGGTACAGGATCTATGAGGCAATGGGCGATAGGGCGATTTACTTCAGGATGCTCTTTGGGGACCTTCCTGAAACCCATGCCTTCCACTTCTACTCTGGTTTTGCGGAGCCCTTGGGGGTGAGTGTGAGGAACCTCACGGAGCTTCGTGAGGTCGTCGAAAAAGTTGACGAGAGGTCCCTCGAGTTCCACATCGCCAGAGGGGACCTGAGCAGATGGGTGGGCGAGGTCCTAGGGTGTAAGACCCTCGCACAGGAGTTTCTGAAGGTTAAGCACTTGCCGGAGGGCTGGAGAGATGCCGTTATAAAGGCCATCGAGGAGGCCATAAACGCTGCGAGGGCAGGACTTTTCGGCGGTGAGAGGTTTGAGGCTGGAGAGGTTTAGTGAGGTAGCAAGGATCCTGGACCCAAAAAAGGGATTCTCCGAGATAACACAGGAGATAGAGGTTAGGATAGACCCGCTCACCGGCGGGATTTCGAGGATAAACTTGGCAAGGGGCCTCAGGCCTAAGCAGGAGGTTAAAGAGGCTGAGGCGCCAGTCCCGCCAGAGTGCCCGTTCTGCCCCCAGAACATAGATAGGGAGACCCCGAAGTTTCCAGAAAAGTGGGTGATTGGTGGCAGGATAAAGAATGGCGGAGCCACTATTTTCCCGAACCTCTACCCACTCGCAGACCTGCACGGTGTTTGTGTCTTCACAGAAGCCCACAAGCTGGATATTGACAAGTTGACTAAGGAGGAGTTTGTGGAGGGCTTCCTCGCATCAGCAGAGTTCTTCAGGATGAGCTTGGAGAGAGGAGCGCCTTTCCACTTTCTTGGCTGGAACCACCTCCCGAATGCTGGAGCGTCCATACTTCATCCGCACTTTCAGTTGATATCCTCGAGATCTGGAGTTAAGGGGGAGCGGGCTCTCATAGAGGCTTGTGAGAGGTACTGGCGGAGGGAGGGGAGAAGTTACTGGTCGGACCTGATGGAAGAGAGGTTTTCAGAGAGGTACCTGGGGGAGGTTGGCGGGATGATGTGGATCGCCCCTTGGGCTCCCATGGGCGCGTACGAGGTTTTGGGGTTCAGTACGCGGGGCGCGTGCTCACTGATTGAGCTCGGCGAGGAGGGGATAGAGTGGATGTCGGAGGGAATAGTGAGGGTTCTGAAGGGGCTCTGGAGCCTCGGAGTGAGGTCGGTGAACATGGCAATTTACTCCTCTCCAGAGAGGAGGGAGTGGTTCAGAGCGAATGTCAGGTTGATGGCAAGACCGAGCGGTCCAACAACAGACAAAGCATTCTTGGAGATATACGGATCTGAGGTTGGGCTTACGGCAGCACCAGAAGCCTATGCAAAGTTCATGAGGGATTTCTTCTGAAGGGTCATGCCAAAGGTTTGATGTTCCTGCATTCAACGAAAGGGATCAAAGCCTGGCGAGTCTACAATAAATGACTTAGACCGACGTCAGATTCAGGTAGCCAAACACCTCTCTGAAGGACCCCACCGCTTTTATCTTGCCCTCGTCCAAGGCCGCGACCCGTTGGGCTACCCTCTCTGCTTGGAACATATTATGTGTTGACATTATTACTGTTGTCTTGGTTTCTCGATTGAGGCGCAAGAGTACTTGCTCAACTATAGAGGCATTCCTTGGAT
>JBMFMY010000190.1:0-2305 GCA_049970435.1 Candidatus Methanomethylicaceae archaeon | reverse complement strand
TCTGTGAAGATATGCGGCAAGAAGAGATTAATTTTCGGCTATCATCCCCTCCCTTACGGAAGGGGACTTCCCGCCGAGAAAGTTAAAAGCCAAAGCTTTGGAGATCCCCCCTCATGGAAAATTAGCGGAATATCTGATCCGGACCCCTCCTCCCAACTGGAGGCGTGAGACCAAAAGTGCGGCGATTGTCGGGGAGGCGCCCCCGATTATCATGAAAACAAAGACCAGATCGTAAGGAAACAACCCGTAAGACGCCAAAACCCACGGGCTGTAGGCTAAACCACCGATTGTGAGAGCCAAGGCTGAATAGTAGGCGAAGAATCTAATGGTCTCCATACAAAACACATGACTCTTTCTAAGATTAAGCAGATATAATTTTTCCTCGATTGTCATCAGCTTTGTATTGTTTGGATTTTTCAGTTAAGAGGAGTTGAATCTGTGGTAAAGGGGACATCAATGCTTTTATATAGCGTTTGGCATTCTCTCTTGGGGAGAATTATTTGAGCAAAAAAGATAGCGCAAGCGAAAGTGAAAGGGAAACAAAAATTGAAGGTGAAATCGAAAGCCTAGACAGGAGGCGGAGCAAGAGCAAGACCAAAAATCTTAGTGGCAATGCCCCCAAGATGGCTTCAAAAGTAAAGGGTACATTGAGCCGCGTTGCTAAGGAATGTGAGTGGGCAGACAGACACAACTTCTCCTGGTGTTGAGGTCATTGGTCTTACTCTCGTCAAAGGTTAGAATTGAAGTTTAGTACTTGTGAAAGATGAATTTTTGCATTTATGTGAGCTAAATTTTAGCATTTGTGCATTTTGTGAACTCGGCGGATGGCATTTGAGAGCCGTATAATGTTTTTCTGGGATGATTCAGACGCCGAGAACCTCTATTATGACCCTCCGACCGCTTCTTGGACCGTCGAGTTCAACAAAGAGGAGGCTCTGCCAGGTGCCCAGGCAGAGGGATCCGTCCTTCACCGGGATGGCTACTGATGGTCCGATGAAGGCTCCTGCGAGGTGTGAGTCAGCGTTGTTGTCGATCCTGTTGTGTAGCCAACCCCTCCCACGTGGAAAGTCCTCATCTATCTTGTTAAGAAGATCCTCCATCAAGCCGCGCTCCGCCTCATTTATTATGATGGCGCTAGTGGAGTGCATGGAGTGCACTACGCATATGCCGTTTGAAATTCCACTCTCCCGGACGGCGGTGCTGACCTCATCGGTTATGTCTATCAGCTCCCTCCTCTTTGCCGTGTTCATCCTAAGCTCTTTGAAGCTCGTCTTCACAAAATCGCCCCTCATTCATTATTAGAGATAAGGCGCCTTGCATCCTCGATCATTTTTGCGAGGTCATTCACCACGGTGTTTAAAAGGTATTCGCCCTTTGCCTTGTCAGCCTTGGTGGCGTCGCCGGTGAGGGCTATCTCGTAGATGCGCCCTTCTACTTTCCTGGAGTAGAGCTTAAATGAGGGATACTGAACCTCGTGTGACTTTGCGAAGTCCATTTTTACCAAATCGCTGTTGATCGCAAGCATGGCGCTCGTCTCATCTTCTCCAGCGTGACCAGTAGAGGTGAATTTGGAGAGAGCCCCCAGCCCCAAATCCTTCCACCAATCCACGATCAGGACGGAGAGGTCGGTCTCACGGGTTGCCTCCCTAGCTGCCATCGCTATCTGCACCGAGTTACCACCATGACCATTTACCACCACGAGTAGCTTTACGCCGTTCCTATAAGCCTCGACCATTATGCACTTCAGGTACTTGTAGAGGACTTCTTCATTAATGTCGAAAGTGCCTATGAAGTTACGCATCACCCTGCAGGATCCGTACCAGACCGGGGGAAGAACAAGACAATGGACAATGTCAGCAACCTTTTCTGAGATGTATTCGGATGTCAATGTGTCGGTGCCTATCGGGAGGTGGTCTCCGTGCCTCTCCAAGCTCCCTATCGGGAGGATTGCTAGGTCCTTTTTTGCTCTCTCGAAGTCATGACCAGTGAGTTTTTCGATCCTCAAGAATTTCACTCATTAACCTATAGTGTTAAAAATATTAAAATTTCTCTAGTCGCGAAAGTGACTGCACGACTCGTAGTTTCCAAATGTGAAGCTCAAATTTTTATCATTATACAAGTGGGTGCCCAGAAAACCCAGAGCTTTCTGGGATGAATGGGCAAGTCTTAAATAGCATAGCATCCTTTTAAAACTTGGGATGTTCCATATAGCCCATGCGTCAACGGGACGCGTGGGATGGAGGAGCTGTGAGCCCCTCAAACCAGCATCTGGAGGCGTAAAGCCCCAGGCGAACGCTGGAAGCTC
>JBMFMY010000189.1:0-2310 GCA_049970435.1 Candidatus Methanomethylicaceae archaeon | reverse complement strand
CCTCCTCCACATAACCTGGGAGTACCCTCCCTTCGTGGTGGGCTCACTCTCAAGGCACCTCTCCGAATTGGTA
Source organism: Candidatus Methanomethylicaceae archaeon (assembly GCA_049970435.1). GTDB lineage: Archaea > Thermoproteota > Methanomethylicia > Methanomethylicales > Methanomethylicaceae > JBMFMY01. The sequence continues at coordinate 2,237 of JBMFMY010000189.1, read as the reverse complement.
CCTAACTTAGCCTCCAAATATCCGACTATGTTAGTGGTCAAGGGCGACTCGGATGGCTTCTTTGAATCCCAAGGCGTCAGGATCTACAAAGTAGGGGCATCCGTCAGAACCTCCCCCCACGTCCTAACATACGCTCACTTGCTGAACATGGATCTAGTGAGGGGGGCAGCCAACGCCCTTCATGATAGTGGCGGAGTTTCGCTGATACACTCCCACGACTGGATCAGCTCCATCGCTTCTGTTCACCTCTCCTCATATGTCGGATGCCCTCTCTTCGTGTCAGTCTACACCACCGAGATTACAAGGAGCCAGTCTCTGAGGTCAGTCCTGAGCTTGGGAATATTCGACGTTGAGCGTTACTGCTTCCAGAGGGCAGATAGACTGCTTGTTCAAAACTCGCAGATGAGGGATCACCTTGTCAAAGATTACGGAGTAGAGAAGGAAAAAATTGTCATTGGTTTGGACTCCAATACCGTTTTAGAAGCCTACAGGGGGTTACTGAGCTGAGGGTCATGATGCTGAGCTGGGAGTACCCTCCCCACATCGTCGGGGGTCTTGGCAGGCATGTCTTCTACCTCTCCAGGGCTCTGTCTTCGAGAGGCATTGATGTGAGTGTATGCACTTTCACAGATGGCTCATCCTCTGCCGAGGAGGTATTAGACCGTGTGAGGGTTCTCCGAGTCAACCCCTACAATATGAGATACCCTGACTTCATATCTTGGATTCATGGGCTGAACCTCCTGATGGTCGAACGTGCCCTAAAATTCAGAGACTTCGACCTTATCCATGTCCATGACTGGCTTACCGCCACCTCTGGGATAACCTTGAAGCACATAATGAGGAAGCCACTAATTGCCACCATTCACTCAACGGAGTTGGGCAGAAGAGGGGGCAACCTGAAGAACGATCACGAGCGTCACATACACGAGATAGAGTGGCTTCTCTCCTACGAGGCATGGCGCGTGATCTGTTGCAGTAAATATATGGTGAATGAGGTCTCCAGATTTCTTGGCTGCCCTGTAGGGAAGATAGTCAAGATTCACAACGGCTATGCCCCGAACTCCCTCCCACACCCTGCAACCATAAACCGGAGGGACTACGCAAGAGACGACGAGAAGATAGTGCTTTATGTGGGCCGCCTCGTCTACGAGAAGGGACCACACCTGCTCCTGGAAGCGGCGAGCAGGCTGAGAAGGGAGGACTTAAAGTTAATATTTGCAGGGGATGGATCCATGAAGTCCTACCTTTTGGAACTGGGCAATAGGCTTGGGATCTCCAACAAAGTCTACTTTCTCGGGCACGTACCAGACGACGTCCTACACGCCCTCTACAGGCTTGCGTCAGTTGCTGTATTTCCCAGCCTCTATGAGCCGTTTGGAATAGTTGCCCTCGAGGCGATGGGAGCAGGTGTGCCCGTGATAGTCTCTGCAACCGGCGGACTCGACGAGATCGTCCAGCACGGATACAACGGACTAAAGTTCCAAACTGGATCCCCCGAAGCTCTTGCTGAAGCCATCAATATGCTGATAGACGACTCTGGTCTACGCCAGAGGTTAGTCGAGAACGCCCGCAAATCCCTTGGTACATTCACTTGGGAGAGCGCAGCCAAGGAGACCATAAGATTGTATGAGATGGTCATGAGAGAGTATGAAGGATGTACGTGGAAACCTAGAGTGTGAGTCCTATGCGCTACGCCTTGGGTGTTGATATGGGCGGCACATGGATAAGGGCAGCCTTGGGCACCGATGAGGGGGCGATGCTGAGAAGGCTGACCGCGCCCGTTGATCCTTTTGCAGACAACTCCTCAATAATTACGCTCCTCGAGAAACTCATTCTGGATGTCGCTGGCGAATGCTTTAAAGAGACAGAGGGGATTGGCATCGCTGCTGCAGGAAAACTCAACCTGAAGAGATCCACAATAGTTTACTCGCCGCACACCTCCATAAGGTCCCTCTCCATAGAGTCTATAAGCGAAAAATTCCAGAAGCCCGTCACCCTCCTCAACGACGGGGTTGCTGCCGCGCTGGCAGAGTGGAAGCTTGGTGCCGGAAAGGACCACGAGAACGTAGTCTACATTGGCATAGGAACCGGTATTGGAGGCGGCATAGTAGTCGACGGGCACCTCTTGTTGGGGAAGGAGGGGAATGCCCACGAGGTTGGTCACATGGTGATAGACTCCGGTGGTGCTATAGAGTGTGACTGCGGTGGGCGCGGTCACTGGGAGGCCTACACATCGG
>JBMFMY010000188.1:0-2319 GCA_049970435.1 Candidatus Methanomethylicaceae archaeon | reverse complement strand
GGGTAAATAGGAACGCGGGTCATATCGACTCGAGGAACTCTTTCTGTTTTCTGTCGTAATCCTCTCTGCTCATTATTATTCTTGCTGGCACCCCAAGCACAACAGTTTCTGGATCGACATCCTTGGTGACCACTGCGCCTGCCGCCACGATAGCCCTTTCGCCGATCCTGACGCCAGCTATAAGCACCGCCCTACAGCCCACCACCGCCCCGTCTTCCACGGTAACACCTGAAATTTTTGGGGTGGGAGGATACCTGTCGTTAGTGACTGTGACATAAGGACCTAAAAACACATCAGAGCCTATAACAGTCCCAGGGGGCAGATATACCCCAGTCTGTATGTTGTTGTTCTTTCCGATCTTTACATTCCCGTCTATGACGGAGTGTGTCCCGATCCTTGTCCCTTCACCTACGATGGTTTTTTCCCGGATGAGTGCGCCGTGTCCAATCTCGACCTTATCCCCGAGCTCGGCTTCCTCATAGATGATTGTGTTGGACCTTATAATGCAGGACTCACCTATTCTAGATCCGGCGCTCACGGAGTCGTAGGACTCGAAGTCCCTTTTTTCGAGGGATAATATTTTTTTCCTGACGGGATAACCGATGGTCACATTGTCACCTATTAAAGACATCGAGCCAACGTAAGATGGTCCAAAGATATTGGCATCGCCCTCGATCATTCCCAAGATATTCGCCCTATTTGAGATGAACACTCTATAGATCCCCTACCTCAACATGGGAGTATTTTCGTCCAATTCCGATATATATAGATCCCTTTGGCAGGCGCAGAGGATCAAGGATGTTCCTTCCGTCAACAACAACGATCCTCTTTGTGAATTTCCGCAGATCTAAATCCTTGAACTCTGGGTGATCGGTTGCTACGACGAGCGCATCAGACCATTCAACAAGCTCTTGTAGGGAGCTGCAGGTCTCGATGCCCTCGAGAGTTTTGACCCAAGGGTCGTAAGCTTTGATTGATGCAACCCTCCCTTTTATCAGACTTATGAACTCGAGTGCTGGGGAGAGGCGCGTGTCTTTGACGCCGCCCCTGAATGAGAGGCCCAGAACGCCTATTTTTGCGTCCCGCACCCGAACACCAGCCCCCTTGAGACCAGCCCTCAAGAGTCTGAGCGTGTAGAGAGGCATCCCTTCGTTTATCTTCCTGGCGTATCGAGTGAGCCCCAGTCTCAACCCATACTCCTCGGCGACGCCTATGAGAAAATATGGGTATATGGGGATGCAGAGGCCGCCAACCCCTATCCCAGGAAGGTGGATGTGGCAGAAGGGCTGGCTGTTGGCAGCCATCCTTGCCTCCATGAAGTCTATACCCGCGGAGTTGCAAAACTTCGCGAACTCGTTTGCGAGGGCTATGTTGACGTCCCTGTAGATACCTTCGAAGACCTTCGAGGCTTCCGCCTCCCTTGGGCCCTTCAAGCGGATCACGCCCTTCTTTGCTATGCATTCATAAAGAGATGCGACGGCTTCTGTGCTCTTCGGACCTATTCCGCCAACAACCTTTGGATAGTTATCCTCGATGTCCTTAAGCGCCCTCCCCTCGTAGATCCTTTCGGGGCTGTAAGCCAGACCGAAATCTGTTTCCGCCCTGAGACCGCTCTCTTTTTCCAATATGGGCTTTATCAGGTTCTCTGTCGTCAAAGGAGGGACTGTGCACTCCAAGATAACGACATCCCCGGTCTTGAGCCCCTTGCCGATATTCTCTGTCACTTTGACTAAAGAGGTGTTGTCGAGCCTCTTTTCTGCGTTGAGGATCGTGGGTACCACGATGATCTTCACATCGGACCTTCGAGAGGCATCGATTCCGTCGTGGGTGGCATAAAACTTTTTCTCCTCCACCCCCCTCTTGATCCACTCATTTATACCAGGCTCGTCATCGATGTGGGTCCTTCCTTCATTCAGAATCTTTACTAGACCGTGGTTTATGTCCACCCCTATAACCCTGGCTCCAGCTCTCAGCCATGCAACTGCTATTGGGAGGCCTACCCTCCCCATCCCATAGACCGAGACCGTTATTCTTCCTTCTTTTAGATCATTCTTCAGATCAGAAGGTTTTTTACCCAGAACTACCACATTTGATGGCCTCCAGTGCTATCCTTAGGTTTTTCAGCCCCTCTTCTCCGTCGACCATTGGCTTTTTGCCTGTTCTGACACATTCGAGGAAGTGCTCGATCTCTATGCGGAGGGGTTCGATTTTTTTTCCTCCGATCTTTTTCTCCACGGAGCTTGTCTCAATCTTTACAGTCTGTTCGATATAGTCGAGCACGGCGATGCCTAAGCTGCCAGTGGCGGTCATAGTTCTAAC
>JBMFMY010000187.1:0-2334 GCA_049970435.1 Candidatus Methanomethylicaceae archaeon | reverse complement strand
CCGAGACGTTGCAAGGGCTACTGGTATCAGTGAGAGTGTTACCAAAATTGAGCTAAATAGACTAGCCAGTACAGGCAAGATCACTAAATGGGGTCCAGGCATATATGGACCATCTTCCACGACCAAGGAAATAATTTTGTCGCAGACCGATCACTACCTTCAGTTAGCTGATTACAAAAAACTATTACGCTATTTAATGGATCTAGATATAAAACTTCAAATAGATAGATACAAGCCTCCCTCGGGCGCCTCACTTGTCGGGGCGGCGTTTGGTGATGCTACTGACATAATTAGTCAATATAGAGGCTTTATGAGAAGAATAAGGAACGGGTTTATTCAAACGCAATTTAACGTCAGAGTAGTAGGATATGGATTTGGGAATGCGGTATTTAGAGTTGAAAGAGATAGAGTAATTGTAGTTGAGCCACCTCGATATCATTTCGACAGTCGTCCACATGGCGGGGACATAGAAATCTTACAACTCATAGCCCAAAAGGCTGGCGATATATCTAGTATTTCTTCACTAATTGAGGAACCATTTATGGATGAAAAAACTGTCGAAATGATTGTAAATAAAATACAAGATTATATTGCAATTTCCAGGGAACTACTTTTACTGCGTAGCACTTACGATATAGTTAAAGATATACCACTACTGGAAGTTGCAACAAGGTCAATTACTGGCTTGGAAAAAGATGAGAAGACAATTAAAGCTGTCTTTGTTGACGGTTCTATCTTACCTGGCCACCTAGATCCCTATCTCGATTATATAAGGGAAAATTCCAGAATCATACCCAGAAAGTGGGTAGATTTCTTTATTGAGATACGCAATTTGTTAATTCATAGCTACTGCCAGCTTTACGAAAAGGCTATGGGCGAAGGCATCTGGCTCATAGGAGTTGTAAAAAATGGCATGGACAAAACCATTAGCAGAGCCTTAGTTACTAAGGCAGAGGGGGTAAACATACCCCTTATGTCTGACCAAGACTTGATGAAATACTTATTAGATCCTGACAGTTACATAATTTACCAGCCACATAAAGTTGTAGGAAGTCGCAACGATGTGAAGGACAGTATTTCTAAATTCTGCAATAAAGTATACCCCATCTATAATATTATATATGCACCACCTGAACTTCCAATAGTGCATAAGCCACTTCAGTTAACAGTCTTGGCACCCTATAAACTCGACTTGGCGGATAACGAAAAAACGAACGAGGAGCTTCGTACTATATTATCAATTGTAAGAATGTTTAATATACAAGATGAATCTCATGAAAGATCTGGAAATATACCACTAACATTACAACAACTCAAACTCATTGATCAACAAATTAGACAAGAGAAGAGCTTTGTTGCAGATATAATCGCTCGACAATTGGATCTAATTTTAAACCAGCTACTCGGACATGTTATAAGTAAAGAAGATGTGCAAATATCTGGCAGATTTATGGCATATACGTTTGATCCATTAACACATAAAAAATTGATACAGAGCAAAGAGGAAGATCTTATAACTATGTTTAGGAAATTTGCTAGACAGCTCGGAGAAATATGAACAACACAAAGCCTATAGGCCTGGTTATATCATACAAACAGTTTTCGGAAAATACGACGGTGAGAGCGTTATTACACACAGATGTACAACACGATATTGTAAGAGTTGGCTCACCTGTAGAGATTAGGGTGGGAGACAGCGGCTGGAGGTATTTGGGCGTTGTGACTAGACAGTTGACCGGAGATCAGCTATCCTCAAGGGAGGAGTACTTACCCCAATTAGCTCAGTACGGCATTGAGACGCTGATAAAGGATTTCCAATCAAGTAAATTTGTTTTGAAACTTTTAGATATCAGACTGATATCCTCGGAAAAAAACGGAGAAATATTCCCGCCAGATACAGCGCCGCTACCTGGTTCTAAGATCTTTATACCAGACGAAGGCTTTGTAAAAAGACACCTAGGCTTCGCAGATCGCGGCGCGTTTCTCGGCTTTCTATATAACACAAACTATCGAGTTGTTCTCGACGTAAATAGTCTACTACAAGGACACGGATTAATTCTAGGCCAGACAGGTTCTGGCAAATCCTACTTCGTAGGGGTGTTAACTGAGGAAATTCTCAAGTACAATATACCTGTGTTAATATTTGACTACTTTGGCGAATATAATACCTTATCACAGCCTAACAATGAGGAGAAGGCACAGCTAGAGCGGATCGGCATGGCACCAAGATCCTTCAATGTAAAGTATGTCGTTGCAAGAGACATACCCGTAGAGCTAGGGAAAATTTTGAAAATGCCAGAAATAGCTGAATTTCTTGAGCTAAGTGATCAAATG
>JBMFMY010000186.1:0-2386 GCA_049970435.1 Candidatus Methanomethylicaceae archaeon | reverse complement strand
AGACCTCTACTGGTAGAGATGCCAGCAAGCCTCATCGTTGAAGCAGGAAGCCCCATGCGAAGCGTGGGGTAGTTCACAATTAAAAGGCTCTACAAAACCTGAACCTTTGAATGATCCACTTTTCCACTCAACGCTATTATCAAAGCCGATCTCGCATCCTTCCTTAGCTTTTTAGCCCTGTACTTAGAGGGAACTGACATCTTGGTCTCATCGACAAACTCGATCTTTGCTCTCGCATCCCTCCTGATGATATCCAATACCCTCTTAGAAATTTCCCCCTTCCCTAATCTAAAGACAATAATGTGTGCCGGGTAGTCTTCAAGTATTCCCAATACCTCCTTCTCAAGATCCTCCTCGGATAAAGTGTGTGCCTCAATAAGTTCACCATCCGCTAGGATTGCCATGCCTGTCCTCTTTCCAGGGTCTATTCCCACCACCACAAGATCAAAAAAACCATCCTTCTCAGATTTGGAAGGGCTAGAGAGACTCAAAGCCCTCAAAATGGTCCTCTTGGCGTTCCCATCATATACCACTTTATTTGCATAATCACATTTTTTGGCATGAAAAGAGATAACTGCACTTACAGACTCCGGTATGGGCTCATTAGGTTCTAACAACAAAAATGGTACCTTCATTCTCTTCATCTCTTTTATCAGATCGTAAGAAGCCTTTATATTATCCATAAAGATACCTAAAGATCTCAAGACAGTCTCTCCGGGGAAATAATTTGCAATCTAGTGAGATTAAAACATTAAGCACTGGGTGCAATGAATTAGATCGTTTATTGGATGGTGGGATGCTCCCTGGGGAGCTCATCTTAGTGTACGGGGAAAGGGGATGTGGTAAGACCACTCTCACATTTCAGGCACTCATTAACACAGCCCTCAAGGGATTTAAGCCCATACTCTTCTTCACAGAGACCTATGCCGCCCTTCGCCGACTGAAAAACATGGCATCTTCAAGCTGGTCTTCTCTCAGCGATCAAATCTTAATTCTAATGATTAAGGAATTCGAAGACCAGGATTATATGATTGAAAACCTTGAACTCAATCTGCCATCCGATGTCGCTCTGATAGCATTCGACTCCATAACCTCATGCTACCGTGCAGCCCTCAAAGAGAAAGAGAATAACATAATATTGAATAAAAAGCTGAACCGTGAGCTTGCCATAATAAAGGACCTCTCAGCAAGGCGTCGAATTGCCACTCTGATCACAAGCGATGTCACCAGCCAGCCAGAGGAAAGAGAGCTTCAGCCAGTCGCCGCGCAGATACTCACATATTGGTGCGATCGGATAATCCGCTTGGATCGCATGTATAGCGACCTTAGGCGAGCAGTTTTAGTCAAGCCGCCTCCAACAAAGGAATGTTTGCTGAAGGTCATGGCAGGCGGTCTTTCAGGGATAGGCGGGGCATAATAATGGCAGACCTGCTTACCATTGCAATTTCATCCTTCATACTGATATCGCCTGCCTATCTTGCGAATTCTGTTCCGGTAATACTGAAGGGAAAACGACCTATAGATGGAGGTAAAAATTTCATTGATGGGAAGAGACTATTTGGGGACGGAAAAACTATTGAAGGCTTTCTGTTGGGACTTGTTTGTGGAACCATTCTTGGAGCTGTGTTTGGATATCCGATCCATGCCCTCCTTCTCTCTCTCGGAGCACTGATCGGAGATCTTGTTGGTGCCTTCATAAAGAGACGGCTTGGTATGCCGAGAGGTCACCCAGCGCCTTTACTAGACCAATTGGACTTTGTAATCGGTGCATTGGCTTTCATATCCATAATATATCCTGTGACGCTGGAACAGGCTCTCTTCCTCGTGCTTGCGACTCCGCCGATACACCTTATTGCAAACTTTATCGCATATCTCATGAAGCTGAAATCCCACCCGTGGTGATATCCCTTTTTTTCTTTCACTTCTCCATTACTTTTCTCTGCTTTTCCTCTACCTTTTTTTTAAGGTAGTGACTTTTTCAATCGAGGCTCACCACAACAAAAACCCTTAGCCTTCTCGCCTATTCTATTCAGATGATTGCCGTTCTGTCTGAGCGTTAACTTGCGTTACGCTCTTCATTCTTCCCTCCTCGTGTCATGGGAAGGCTTTCGCCGTGAACGGTTGAAGCCGGCACATTTCTCTGGTATTCTTGGAGGAGGTTTAGCACCGCTATCTTGTCCCTGTCCCCCTCCAGCCCGCACTCTGGGCACCTCATCAGCCTATACCCGCCTGGGCTTAACCCTGCATCCTGGGCACAGGCTCGACGAGCCCTCAGCTTTAGCATGATGTTTAAGCCTGCGAGCTTAGCCTTGTATTCTATTGTACTCTGGAGCTTTCTGAAGCTCCATCTGTTCAGCCTCCCGTTAAGCGCCCTGGAGCGTTTTCT
>JBMFMY010000185.1:0-2405 GCA_049970435.1 Candidatus Methanomethylicaceae archaeon | reverse complement strand
TTTGTTGCTATATTTAAACCCTTCGACAATTCATCCCAGAGCTAAAGCTCTAGGCTTTCTTGTCAAGTGCGTTGTAATCAAGATAGGTATAAGGAGGAGCCAAATGTTCCAGCAAGTACGAAGAGCAAGACGATGTATTAATACTAAAATAACAAGAAAAATTTTGCTGTGCTTAGTAAAGGAGCTGAGACATTCAGAAAAAGGAAATCACTTGAGTTTTAAATTCCTGAATTTACGCGAGGTGTACACGACTTTAGCCTTGGTGACAACTCACAAGCTTAAAGTTTCTGGTGCGGGGAGTGGGATTTGAACCCACGAAGGCCTACGCCATAGGAGCTTCCTGGGCAGACTGCGCCTCTCAGTCCTACCCCTTTGACCTGGCTTGGGGATCCCCGCTTGGAGTATTTCTTTCACAAACTTTGTCGTTTGAAGGATTAATGTTGCGGATGAACAGCAATACCTCAATCTAAACTTAAGACGCAGACGCGGCTTGAAGGGAAGACGCAAAATCCCTGCGCATTTTCCCCTTTATAAATACGCAGCATATGCAAGAAGATGGAAAAAACCTAGTGAGGTGCAATTTGTGAAAACACCAAGGGTCCTAAAGGACAGGAGAGGAGACATCTCCTCGCCGATAATCGTAATACTCGTGACAGTAGCGGCGCTCGCGGTCGCGGGCATGGCGATAGCGTGGATGGCTTCCACGGGATCTCATGCCGCCAGTCAGGGCTCTATCGCGGTAGTAGGCACGCCGACGGTCACCACAGGCGGCAACCTGTACATCACCCTTAAGAACTTGGGCAACACTGACGTCACTGTAACAGGGATACGGCTCGGCGCCGGGAATTGGACCGGAACACAAACCATAGCTGCAGGCGCATCTGCGGCTTTGAGTGCTACGCTCACTGGCGGGTCGTACACCGCAGGCAGCACATATGAGGGCACTGTAATCAGCAGCGCTGGGACAGTCCAGTTCTCTGCCATATGCCAGTAAAAACAACAATCGCGGACCAGGGTTAGTTCGGCGGACCATCGTGTTCAGCGAACTCGGTCTCCTCTCCGACCAACTTTCCTTTTTTTATTTTTGCGGAACAATGATAACCTTCACTTTATTCCATTTTTTAAGATGGTTTCAGTATCCCGCTTAAATAATCGATCATTAATGTAGAGAGTTGGCAACAACGCGCGGTGTACCAACAATGTTCGGGTTCTTCAGAGGCGGCAAGAAGAAAAGCGGGGAAGAGGAGGGCAAAGATAAAGACAGAGGTGGAGACGGAGGCAGAGAGAAAGAGAAGCGCACCGAGGGTAAAAAGTCCCTCCTTCAGATCTTTAGGAAGAAACCCGCTGGGCAAAGGAAAAGGAGGATGGAGTTCGACCTCCCTGCGCCGCAGATAAGGGTCCTCAAGGGGCCGGTGCCGGAGGGGAGGGTGAAGGCGCAGTACAAGGTCGGGCTGAGCACAGTCACGATCGTCGGTGACAGGTACGTTATAGTTGATCCATACCTCTCGGAGGAGGACAAGGCGCGGCTGGAGAGGACAGCCTCCCAGCTCCTTTTTATAATACCGAGCGAGGCGGTCAGGGACGAAGGGCTCTTTAAGAAGTACCTGGAGGAGTACGGCATCACGGACGAGGTCACCTACTACTTCCTGCGGAGGGAGGTCCTAGGCTACGGACCGTACGACGTCCTGATGAACGATGAGAACATAGAGGACATCGCGGCATGGCCGGACGGGGTGACTTGCAGCCACAAGCACTTCGGGACGCTGTTTGCGGACATATCGATGCCCGAGGAGGAGTTCAACAGGTACATAGAGAAGTTCGTCCACATCTCAGGGAAGTCGGTCTCGCTGTACAACCCACTCCTCTCCATTAGACTCCCGACGAAGGACCGCCTGACCGTCACGTACGGCAGGGAGGCTTCCGACAGGCCTTCGTTCGCGATAAGGAAGTTCCCGAGGCAGCCGTGGTCGATCACGTCCATAATGATGATGGGATCCCTGACCCCGGAGATGGCGGCCTGGCTGATGCTGCTCGTGAAGTACAAGAGGGCGCTCCTGGTCTGCGGGCCTGTCGGCTCGGGGAAGACCTCCCTCATCAACGCCCTCTGCTCGCTCATACCCGCAGACCAGGTCGTCGTTACGTGCGAGGACACGCCGGAGCTGAGGCTTGCCAGGCAGAACTGGATATCCTTCATCACCAGGGAGTCATCGACCGTCGAGGCGGGGGGAGATATAGGGATGTTCGACCTGGTCAGGCACGCGCTGAGGCAGCCGGCCCAGTACATCATCGTCGGCGAGGTCCGGGGGGAGGAGGGGAGGGTATGGGCCCAGGCGATAGCCACAGGGCACGGCGGGATAACATCGCTCCACGCCGAGACGCCCGAGGGCGCCCTTGAGAGGCTTAGG
>JBMFMY010000184.1:0-2451 GCA_049970435.1 Candidatus Methanomethylicaceae archaeon | reverse complement strand
CACAGAGTCTTGGGAGAAGAGGTTCAGCATCTCAGCGATCTTTATGCCCTTTCCTGGAGGGATATGGTCTATGACTGTTCCGTCTTTTATAGGTCTCACCATTAGACTTTTTTTGGCTTCTTTAACAGTTATTTTTTCTTTGCTCATCTAACCACCCCCATCACTAATGAGAGGAGTGCAGCCCTAACCGGCACCCCATTGCCAGCCTGTTCGAAGTAGTAGGCCCTCGGATCTTCGTCAACGTCCACGGAGATCTCGTCAACGCGCGGAAGTGGATGCATAAGGCGAGCTGTGGGTTTTGCCTTCGACAATAAACTTCGAGTTATCTTGAATACTCCCTTAACTTTGTTGTATTCATTTTCGTCTGGGAACCTCTCCTTTTGTATCCTAGTCATGTATATTATGTCAGCGCTGGTGATTATGTCTTCAATTTTGGAGTGTTTTGTGTATTGTATGCCCTTTCTCTTTAGGAAGGCCTCGACGTGCTCTGGAATCTGCAACGACTCTGGAGCGACGTATCTCAGGCGGCAGTTATACAAGGAAAGGGCGTATGAGAGTGAGTGGACCGTCCTGCCATATTTGAGGTCCCCAACCATCGCAATTTCTAGACCTTCAATACGTCCCTGTGTTTTCCTTATGCTGTAAAGATCAAGCATCGTCTGTGTTGGGTGCTCATTTTTTCCGTCTCCCCCGTTTATTATGGGGACCTTCTTGTGCCCCCTCTTCGTCCTATTTGTGGTGACGTCCGCAGCCCACCTAGCAGATCCGTCGAAGGGGTGGCGCATCACTATTGCATCTACGTAATTTGCGACGGTCTCTATGGTGTCTTTGAGGGTCTCGCCCTTCATTACAGAGGTTCCTTCTACTCCAGCAAACCAGATGGTATCGGCTCCAAGGGCATGCGCAGCGGCATCAAAGCTCATCCTCGTTCTCGTGCTGGGCTCGTAAAAGAGGAGACCGACTTTTCTACCACGAAGTAAAGTGCCGTCGTATCCCTGTTTTTCCATTTTTTCTGCTGTTTTGAAGATGTATTCCAATTCTTCCTTTGTAAAGTCTTTTATGGACACTACGTCTCTATTTTCAAAATACAATTTTTCTCCCCCGGAGGGGGGATCGCGGTTTCCTGTGGAGACGCAACCGTCTTTTTGTGAGAAATTAACCCGTCACAAACTCAGAAATAAGGCGTATTTAAAAATTTCTTTTGCGGTTTAATGGCAATACAAAACGCCTTAAAGTCTTTTGATTTTTGATAGTGCTTCAATGCAGAGGTTGTAATGACCTGCCAAGAGTGAGATCCTCTCAGATAAGTTCAAGGGCGCATCAAGTTCCGAGCCATCGAGCCGCAGGATGGAGGCGCCAGCCTCCTTAAGTATCAGATAAGATGCTGCGATGTCTGTGACCCTCAACAGTCCTCTGTTGTCAATGTAAAGGTCTAGTCCACCGCTCGCCACATAGCAGAGTTCCAAGGCAGCAGTGCCCATAACCCTTATGTTTTTGACCTCTGAGAGTATAGGCAGTATCTGATCAATTTTTGTCCGATCTCTGCGTACATTTATGTCTACGCCAATTATAGCATACCTTATTGGTGGCGGGTTGTTTATTGAGATCCTCCTTCCGTTTAGATATGCACCCCCGCCCTTAACCGCGTTGTAGACCCTACCGGATGGGAGTTCGACAACGGTGCTGGCAAAGACGCTTGAGAGAGCCTCCCCAGAAGAAAGAGCTGCAGAGATCGAGTAAGGGATCATGCCTCTCACAGCATTTGTAGTTCCATCTATCGGGTCCAGTAAAAGGATCGGGTAGTCTTTATTCCCAAACCTCTTCTCTCCGATCTCTTCGCTGATCAACCTACCCTCAAATCCAGCCGCTCTGAGGAAAGAAATGGCAGCCTCTTCAGCTACGAGATCTATTAGCTTGCTCTGATCACCTCCAGCACCGATCTTTATAACCTCTAAAGAAGATTGGGGAGAGATCTTTGATATCGCATCCATCTCTGCCTTGCATAAACCCTCTAATAGTTGCAGACTCATAGGGTAGTTAGATATTAAAGATATATTTAGGATTTACAGAATAGGTAAAGCGGGCGGGGGTCGCCAAGTCAGGTCAAAGGCGCAAGGCTCAGGACCTTGTGGCGAAGGCCTTCGTGGGTTCAAATCCCACCCCCCGCACTAATTTGCCAGTAAATTATAAATACTTGTTTTTGTCTTATTGTTGTTGGTGGTTGTGACGAAGCCTAATAGGGGTAAGACTGAGACGATTAAGGATCGGGCTGTTTATGTTTATTTGCCTTCTGTGGAGATGGTTGAGGATTGGAAGAGGCGCGCTGAGAAGGCTGGTGTGTCCATCTCCAAGTTTGTTGTTGAACGCGTTGAGGATTCTATTAGGCGTGAGGAGGGTGAGGAGGGCTATCTTAGCCGTGCTGAGCTTGATAAGCGTTTGCAAGGTGCAGAG
>JBMFMY010000183.1:0-2462 GCA_049970435.1 Candidatus Methanomethylicaceae archaeon | reverse complement strand
AAACGCTCCCCGAGCGCTGTGAGGGAGTAACTAAAGAAAAGTGGAAGCCCCGTCCGTTAGGGCGGGGAGGAGGTCACTTCTCGGCTCTGCCATTTTGGGTTCGAATCAGTAGATTCCAGCACCCTCCACCTTCAAGATCGCAGACCCGTCCCCCCTCTTTTCAACAGACCATTTCGGTCCAAGGAACTTTTCGGTTAGCCAAACCATGGTCTCAGCATGCATAGTAAATGCTGAAATCCCGACCTCGGACCGGCCTCTCGCCATTGCCATGTATATTATGAGCATGTCTCCAAGGTGCCTGTCCAAGGACATTCCTGTCTTTAACTCGGCGAGGAGCTTCTCTGCCGCCTCTCTGCCAACATCTTCTGCCCGCTTCTCCTTTGCACCAAGGGCATCTGCGCCTATATTTGGTCCGTCCCCAACCTCTGCCCATAGCGCTATTCCGCTGCCAGGTCCTTCACCCTCCCCTTTTTCCTCGGCTATCCTGACATCCTCAACCCCTGAATCCTTAATCAAACGGAGCGCTGAGGAAGCCTGTCTGCCTGCTACGTGTGCCGGCAGGTTGGTGCAGTGGGAGATCCCCCTGACCGCTAAGACCTTGCCCCTCTTGACGGCTGCGATTGGGGAGAGGGCCTTGGCAGGTCTGACCCTCAACAAGACCCTCCCTCCTCCCCTCGGATAGTGCCCCCTCCTGAGCAGGTCAACTGTAGAATCTATGCCAATCCTCCTAAAGGCATCAAGGGCAACGTACTTGAAGTAATCTACTGTGGGGCTCCATGGAACATCGGTTCCTCCTATTATTGTGACCTCTGAAGCCTGTTTTGCAAAGGAGAGTATAGGCAGTAGCGTTTGCATCACCAGCGTCACGCTCCCTGCAGTCTTTATGTCGAAGAGATACTTTCCGCCCGAGACCTCCTTGGGCTCAAAATAGACTTCCGTGCTCCCTATGGACAGCCCTTGAACCAAAGCTCCGGAGACCTCTGCCGCCGCCCTCAAGGCAGTCATGTGCTGCGCCTGGAGTCCTGGCCTGGGTCTCTTGCCTCTTATGTTGAATATTCTTATCGGTCTCCCGGTCAAGCAGGATAGAGCAACAGCACTCCTTAGGAGCTGCCCCCCGCCCTCACCATAAGAACCATCCAACTCCAGGACCGTGGGCATAGGTTAATCTTTTCTATG
Source organism: Candidatus Methanomethylicaceae archaeon (assembly GCA_049970435.1). Classification (GTDB taxonomy): domain Archaea; phylum Thermoproteota; class Methanomethylicia; order Methanomethylicales; family Methanomethylicaceae; genus JBMFMY01. The sequence continues at coordinate 1,286 of JBMFMY010000183.1, read as the reverse complement.
TGCAAAATTTAACCCTATTGGCAAAGAGTGTCATCACAAGAGTGCAGCAGAGACTAGTGGTCAAAATGATCGTGAAGATCTCAACCTTCAAGATAGGTTCTGAGTGGTTCTCGGTGGCATACTTCGAAGACCTTCGCCTTGTTGCCAACTCCCTGCCAAGCGAAACCCCCGAGGGTGCTCGAAGCTCCCTGATGAGCTCTTTGAGGAGTAGGCATGTTAGAGAATATCTGGAATCGCCACCAAATCCACAGATCATCAAGGAATTCGAATCGGCTCTAAGAGCCAAAGAAGGAAGCCTGAACCTCTTCTTAGGAGGACTCTCCCAGTTCCAAAGGGATGTGCTCTGTCTAACGTCCAATATACCTCCTGGCAGAGTCACCACCTACAAGAACATAGCAATCGCCATTAAAAAGCCGAATGCACAGAGGGCAGTCGGGAACGTCCTTTCAAACAATCCATTCCCAATAATAGTCCCTTGCCACAGGGTGATCAGATCAGATCTGCAACTTGGAGGATATTCAGGTCCCTTGGGCACAAAGACGAAGGAATCACTCTTGAGGCGGGAGGGGATAAGGTTTCAAAACGGGAAAGTTAATGAGAAGTTTCTCCTGGCTCCAGATATGTTATCTTGTCGCTCTTCGTTATGTCCCTGAGCCTCTCCACCCCTTTTATGCTCTTTATGACCCTGACCACCGCAGGAGGGACAAGACTCTCCCAATCCTCGCCGCTCAGCATCCTCCTCCTTATCTCAGTACCTGAGTACTTTGCTCTGTCGAATAGAGGCTGCTCCTTTGCCTCTATCCCGCCCTCCCTGAAGAGCCTCCTTGCAAGAGGGTTTCCAGTGTAGACCACGTCAAAATGAGGGGTCAGAGATTTAACATGGTTCACCCACAACGCGTTGTTCCAAACATCAGGTATCGGTATTATGTAGCTGCACCTTTCTATGAGCCCCTCCTCCCTCAGCGCGCTTGAAATCATCGTTATCCTCTCACCAGCCGTGAAGGGGTTGTCTATGGTGTGGCTTATCTGAGCGCTGCCTATGCCTATTATCAAATCGTCAGCCTCCCTCAAAATGCACCTCACCACCTCGAGATGCCCCTTGTGGAACGGCTGATACCTCCCAATCAGGAGTGCCCTCATCAGAATCACCCAAGGAAACCCACACCCTTTAGGGGTGGGAGGAATTGGGTTCCGAACGCTATTCTTGTTAGGATTTTGAAGTCGCTTCTCTTTGCGTTCTGCGTTATTCTCCTTCCCGTTAAGCTGTGCAGGCTGAACATGTTTTT
>JBMFMY010000182.1:0-2464 GCA_049970435.1 Candidatus Methanomethylicaceae archaeon | reverse complement strand
TCTGTGAAGATTTGCGGCAAGAAGAGATTAATTTTCGGCTATCATCCCCTCCCTTACGGAAGGGGACTTCCCGCCGATGAAGTTAAAAAGTTTTGAATATGGAAAAATGTTGTGAAAAATACATATCAGAAGAGTTTTGCAGCCCCAGGCTTTCCTGTAGATTTTTCTTTATGCATTTGGAGGTTGCAGTCAGACTGCCCATATATCTAACCTTATCTGATCTGCGCTGAAGTTGAATTGACTATCCTGGGCTTTGGTAGCATAGACCCTCAATCTGGATTCGCCAGAACTCACGTACTTCCAGAAGTCCGATGCGACCGTTATTGAGGCCTGCTCTGGTGTGTTCGGCTGAGGGCTCGAGGTGTAGTTTACTGAGTAGAAGGTGCTCCACGATGAAGTGGAGTAGTCCCATATCTGGAAGGTCACGCTGACGGAGCCCGTTGTGAAGAGTGTTGTGGCATTGAAGGTCATGTTGATTATCCTCCCAGCGCTTATCCCTGTGAAAGTGAAGTATGCATCTATCTGCTGCAGAGAGACCACAGTTGGCGAGTATAGGATGTAGTCATTGAGCATGTAGAACTGCCGCCCTACCTTTGTTGCAGTAATCAGCAGCTTCCAGTTGCCCGAGGCATCCCTAAAGTCTCCAGGACTGTTTGCAGTGCTCTGAGAGAAAGATTCATATGTGAATGCTGAGCCAGAAGTGTAGCTCATATAGCCAAATCCGGAAGTTTGGTAAGCCCCGGCAGAGTAGTTGTAGAGCTGTATTGTGACGCTGACCGAGTCGATGCTTAAGGCCTGAGTGGAGTTCCACAGGAGGGATGTCCAGCTGCTTAGATCGCTTGTACCGCCAAACTCCACAGAGATTGAGTGGACGTTGACCTGCGGGACGAAGTTCAGCATGTTCAGCCCAAAGTCAAAAGTTTCAGAGTCGGAAGTTATGGTGAGCGATAGGCGCCAGCCCCCTGTGGAACTTCTGAAGTTGTTGGCTCCAGACGTTATATTAAGGATCCAGTACTCCTCTTCAGTAGTCCCAGAGGTGAACTCGAAGTACCCCTCCTCTCCATAGAGTGGGTACCTGCCCTGGGCAAAGTTGTAGACCTTGAGGACGAAGTTGGCTGGGATCTCCGAGACGTTAGAGACCATCTTGATTGAGATGTTGTACCAGTCGTCTGTGTCGGACGTTCCGTTGAACTCTGCGCTGAATACCGATGAAGAGCTCGCGAAAGATATGCCGGTGTCGTCGATCCTGGCCACAATGTGGGACATATCTGATGGTTCAGAGCAGCTTATGTCGAATATTACTTTGAGCCTGTAACCAGTCCCTGGCGAGATGGGATAACCTACATTTATACCAGTCCTGTAGAAGTACCCGACGGTCATACCAGTCCAGCCACTCCCGCCGTTGTCGTCAACGTAGAGGAGTTCGAGGTCGTTTCCAGAGGCATCTGCCAGTAGAAGTTTTACAGAGTTGAGCTTGACGTTGCTGAAGCTGCCATAGTTGTAAATGTAGCTGGGCGACAACTCGAACCGCCAAGCAAAGCTGGCGCTCACATATTCCCATGATGATGAAGGGGATGTGAAGTTTGTGTAGAGGGATATGTTAGCCCGGTAGAATGAGTAGTCTGGGTATCCGTCGTCGATCTCGCACTTGAAAGAACCGCCCCCACTCCCACCAGGGTTCCCGTTGCTTGAGTCGTAAGAGGGGTCTAATATCTTTATAATGTTGGTCGGGTAGACCGAGCCGTAGAGTACTTGGTTTGTCCCGTTGAGCCAAACAAAGTCCACAGAGGAGGATGATGGTCTGTATAAGGCATTCGGAAGGGAGTACGTGGCGCCACTATAATACAAGTACTCCCCGGACCATGTGCCGTTATAATACCTGTAAGCGATTCCAAATGAAGATTGATAGACCACGTATATCCTGCCGGCCATGCAGGTGAGGGAGGGATACCTCATGGAGGTTGAGGCAGGGGTTATGTCCACCTGCGCGTTGCTTGATGTGAAGTAGCGGACGTATGAGTAGCCGGTTGAGCTACTGGTCGCTGCGAATACCACCCAGTTGTTGTAAGGCTCCGGTGCAGAAGAGAGCTCGCCCAGATTTACACCCGAAATTATCAGAGACGCGGTGCCAATCGCGCCCCAGTTCCCAGTGTCGGGGTTCCAACGGTATATTCGGTTGTAGTAGAGGCTACTTGAACGGATGAAGAAGAAGTATATGTTATTGGTATTTGGCTGGAAGGTCATGGAGATCCTTGTCTCGGCGGTAGCAGAGGCGCCGTATATCCTATCTGGGGTTCTACTGCTCCCGGCATAGTTGTACCAGCTAGATATTGATGAAGGATCCGAGTTTGGAAGGCACCTGAGGAACTGTACCTGCAGTCTGTTAGTGCCAGTAAGTGCTTGGTAGTACCAGGAGATGGCGGGGCGCTCATCCTTTGAGGCGTATGTTCGGAAAGAGAAGTCC
>JBMFMY010000181.1:0-2468 GCA_049970435.1 Candidatus Methanomethylicaceae archaeon | reverse complement strand
GCCGTGACCTTCGCGGACGAGGTTACTCTTCCAGGAAGCACCATCGCCATCAGGAAGTTCCCGGAGAACCCGCTCAGCATGGCCCACCTCCTCCAGCTCGGAACCCTCACGCCTCTCATGGCGGCCTACCTCTGGCTCGTGGCCGAGTACAAGGGCTTCATAATGACGATAGGAGCAATGGGTACGGGAAAAACAACTTGTCTTAATTGTATCCTAACCATGATCGATCCAACGCTTAAAATAGCCACTGTGGAGGACGTCCCGGAGCTGAAAATCCCCCATACAAGCTGGCAGCGCTTCAAGGCAAGGCACACGTACAGCATCACGGAGGCGAAGTTCGACGTTGACCTGATGGACCTTGTTAAGCTCTCGCTGCGATACCGCCCGGACTACATTGTGGTCGGAGAGGTGCGCGGCGAGGAGGTGAGGGCCCTCATACAGGCAGCAGCCCTAGGACATGGATGCCTCTGTCTCCCAGGAGACGAACCCTTGGCTTTCATGAACGGTCGCTCCCTTCGCCTTGCACCGATAGGCGAGCTTGTCGAAGGAACGTTGGAGGGCAAGTACAAAGACGTCTCCGTCTTCTCCATGGATCCCAAAACGTGGAAGCTTGTACCGAGCAAGGTTAAAAGGGTCTTCAAGGTTCCAAGCGATGGCAAGGTTTTGAGGATAAGGCTCGAGGGAGGCAAAGAGTTTAGGGTTAGCCCTGACCACCCGTTGCTCGTTCTGGACGAGAATGGGCTGATGACAAAGCAGGCGGCGAACGTTAAAAGCGGGGAATGCGTACCAGTGGTGAAAAAAATACCTGTAGACAACATAATGTCAGTTTTAGACCTGCTCGAACTCCAAGAAATAAGAAAATTGCCTAAAGTTTATGTCGAGTTACGTGGTGAGGCCCTTTCCGCCCTTAATGCTGAAGAAGTTAGAAGAGGCCTCTATCGGGCAGGCTATAGTTGTTACAACCTTTATGATTGGAGTCGGGGCAGAGGGGCTATGCCCCTCTCTGCATATTTCGTGGTCGAGGAACTGAGCAATACCAAAATCTTTAGGGAACGCCTTAGGCTGAGATATGGTCCGAAGTCCAAGAGCTACAATTCGATCCCTGCACGTCTCTCCTTAGATGAAGATTTCGGAGCAGTGGTTGGCTGGTACTTGGCAGAGGGCTGTATCCCAATGAGGCGAAAAACGTTGCTCCTATACTTTGGGCGACCTAAGGAAATGTACGTTGGGCACTTATATAGGAGCTTAGAGAAAGCCTTCGGTATATTGCCAAAAACATACAAGTATAAGAAAGAAAATATGTGTATTGACGCGCAGTCAAAGATCTTGGCATTAGTCTTTGAGAAACTTTTCGGCAGTAACTCGTACAACAAAAAGTTGCCCGAATTCATCCTTCAAACACCTGAACCCTTCCGTAAGGCACTCATCAGGTGGTATTGGCTAGGCGACGGGACCTCAATAAAGCGAGGCAAGAATGCTCTAAACTACAGCGCAAGCACTTCCAGCAAGGATCTTGCACAAGGGCTCATTTGGGTGTTGAAGAGCTTAGGAATCGATGCATCGATCTATGTGGTCCGTGAAGAAAATGGAGGTATTATAAATGGCAGAAGAATTTCCTCTAAAAGCCCGCACTACACAATCAGGATCGCGGGCGGAAGTAGCTCAAAGAAGTTCGCCGAGATAATGAGGTCGTCGCTTACCACAAGATACTCTTTTGCTGATGTCCTGCCATCATTCCTTTTGAAGAGGAGAGTTAAGGGAAGGAATATAGTTTGGTTCACCGCTACTAACGAGAAACTACGAGGACATATAAAGCAGGCATATGAAAAGCTCTTGGGCGGCGACGTCTACTTTGCCAGAGTGGTTGAGGTTGCTGAGGAACCCTATGAGGGTTGGCTTTACGACGTTGAAACGGAGCACGGCAACTTCGTCCACAGCACATGCGTGGTGACGCATAACTGCAGTATCCACGGTGAAAGCCCTGAGGCAGCCCTCATACGCATGAAGAGCCCTCCAATGGACGTGCCAGAGGGTAACCTCATGCTGATATGGTGTTTCGTTTTGCTCGGGAGGGTTAGATTGCCCGATGGAACAATGGTGAGGCGAGTCTTGGAGGTGACTGAGGTTGAGCCTAAAGACGGGCGAATTGAGCTTAAGCGCCTTTTCACATGGAACGCAAGGAGCGACACGTTCACGCCTGAAGATGCCGAAGCTGTTGTGAAGCGCAGCTACAGGCTTAAAGCGATCCAGAGGATGACGGGGATGACGGATGAGGAGCTCGCGGACGAGCTCAGACGAAGGGCCGAATACCTGGAGAAGGCGGTTGAGGAGGGCAAGCTCCTGTATCCGGACTTCGCCGAGGCCGTTAGGCGCTTCTACGCTCTAAGGTGGCGAAGAGGTTGAAGCTTGGAAGGTTTGCCTTATACGTCGACTTCGTAATCGCAGTAATATTGAGCGTGATCCTCTCC
>JBMFMY010000180.1:0-2497 GCA_049970435.1 Candidatus Methanomethylicaceae archaeon | reverse complement strand
CATCAGGTCATGCCCTCCAGGTCCTTGAAGTTCTTGATCATTGGAATAATTTTCGTAATGAGCCTTCTTGTTGTAGTTAGAGCCTGTCCCCTCTTTGTGAATGAGAACGCGAGGTTCCTGACCAACATTAGTGTGACTCCTCTGAACACTGCAGTGGAGTATCTGCAGGACGAGGCTCATAAGGGCATGCCTGTTTTCTCCGTGGCTTCAAATGAGAGCTACCTCCTGAAGCTTGATTTCTATTTGACAGACAACACAACAACAGTCTTCTTCAAGGTGCTGAGGTGCGGAAATCAGAGCTTTCCCGAGATCGTCAGGATTATGATCCCTCCAAATCAAACAGAAAGGGGATGGAACAGCATAAACATAGCTGTTCCAAGTCCTGCTGATGCCGGGATGAAAGAAGCCGGTATATACATGCTTAAAGTAGTTGGAGCTGCAGGTCATTCAAGCGGAAGCTGGGATTCGACTTTTGAGGACGGGGTTCTCTCAGGAAGAAGGGCTGAGGATTTGAGCTGGGACAGCTTTGAGGTCGCATATCAGCTTGCAGTCAAGGTGGGAGGTGAGTATAAAAACCCGTTCATAAGGGATCTTTCTTTGACACCTGAGAAGCTTGTGCTCTCGCCGGAGGAGTACTTCACAGTGAGAGCTAGATATTACAGAACTTATTACTGCCCAAGCGATTACTTCAAGATCTTGATCAGAAATAAGACGGGGTATATAATGGAGGCAGGAAGATGGGCAGCTGGCTACTGGCAGATGGTTCCGTATGGGTGGCAGACATTTACTCTCACAGTAAAAGCTCCTTCTAAGCCAGGGAATTACACTATAAAGGTAGTTGGATGCTCAGGTCACGGAACTCGTAGCTATTTCGGTGTAAACTGGAACGATCCTAGGGTAGATGGCGGGTTCAGAGGACATAAGCCTGAAGAGCTGAGCTGGGATCTATACGAGGTGGCATCTGAGTTTAACATAACTGTTGGGGGAGGAGTGGACCTTTACATCTCGAAAATAACGCCAGTACAGGTTGTGTACAATGTCGACATAAACGGGGATGGAAAGATAGATCTGGTGAGGGGAAAGAGCACTGCGGTATTCGTGTATGTAAAGGGATTTGAGAATCTTAGCGATGACGCATATATCGACGTAAATCTAACATTCGAAGGAAGAACTTATCTTGGGAGTTCTTCAGTATCCTGGTTGAAAAAAGGTAATGGGATACCCTTCCTCTTAGTGGCGCCTCATACAACCGGGGATCAGGTAATGATAGTTAGTGTAGATCCATTTAATAAAGTAAATGAAATTAATGAGAAAAATAATGATATGAATATAACTGTAACTGTGAAGGACACTGCGGGACTGCACATATCCTATTTCAGAGTAAGCGGACCATACGGAGAGGTAAACGAAACGGAGTTCAGGGACACGGCAAAACATGGTTCAGAGTTCATAGAAGCCACCTATCCTGTTGCTGAAAATGAGCTTATAAGCGATATAAGGGAAGAAGAATTTTACGGAACTCATATCAGAGCGAGTATTTGTACCGATCCAGCATTTCTTTCCCTCTGGAAATGGCTAGTTGAATTTCATTATGGAACTATTTATAAGATTTATGAGAATAACAGGGTTGTCGGGATAGTTCCCGATAAATATTTCCCATATCATTATGAAAAAGCAGTTGGCATATGGTGCAACGATGCAAAAGAAGCCGTGCTTGTCGGAGAAGGTTACTGGACCACGATTGCTCATGAAATAGGACATTCATATGGTCTTGATGATGAAGAAACTCTCATTCCTGTGGATGGTTACTGGGTTAAACAGCACAAAGATGTGCATGGACATTGTTTTATGTACAAGGGGTCTGCTCATTGGCATAATTTCTCTAATGAATGGATATGCAATGAATGCTTCGAGAGGTTATTTAAGGAGTTCTCGAGAAATTCAGACCCAGATCAAGCAGTAACCTTTGTTGGAACACTCAACAGGAGGAATTTATCATTAAAGCTTGCGAGATCCTATTGGCTGAAGAACGTATCAGTGGAGAGACCTTTTTCAGGGAATGCTTCCTTAACAGTGGTGGACTGGGATGACAATGAAGTCATCAAAATAAGCTTTGGGACATTTCGTGCATTTGTGGATCCTGGTGGAGTTATCGAGATGGATGAGACGGCATTTGCATTTCTAGTCCCATATCCATTAAATACATCTAAGTGGATAATAAAATACAAAAACATTACATTAGCTGAATTTAATCCAAACATAAAATTACTTCACGATGCAATAGACTCGATTCCTGACAAGGGCTTTGTAGATAATCCAGAGCAGAGGAGGAAAGCGCTTCATCAAAAGATAGATGCAGTCGAGAAAATGCTCGAGCACAAGGACTTCAAGGGAGCAGTTGAGAAACTGAGGAACGACATAAGGGATAAAATTGAGAAGTGGCTGAAGGAGTACGATGTTGAAAACCCGCTCCAGCTTAAGAAAGGGGAGATAATAG
>JBMFMY010000179.1:0-2532 GCA_049970435.1 Candidatus Methanomethylicaceae archaeon | reverse complement strand
TTCGTGGAGGTCGCGTGCAGGCGCAAGCTTGCTTATCATGGCTTTCTGTGCCTCAGCTATTAATGGAGGGGTGTCGGCTCTACGGGCTTCTATGCCACGCATCTTCAACCTTCCATCATCGAAGACTCCGTAGTACCTGTTCAGAACCGGGACTCCGGGGTGGACTCTCGATGGTAGGAAGACAACCCAGCGGTACTTGCCCTCTGCCTTCAGCGTCACGCCCACAGCCTTGGAAGCCTCACGGCAGAACCCTTCTATCTCTTCTTGCGTGACCCTTGGCTTCTTTATCCATAACGAGTCCACAATTCCATGGATCACCTCGAAGCCAAACTCCTCTGCCAGGCGTGCCGTCCTCATCAGAGCCTCCCTCGCGAATGCGCATACAGCGATGTGGGCATCTATCCTGCCGAACTTGGCGTTCCTGTACCCGAGGTACCCGAAGCAGGTTACGAGTATCCACTTGAGGGCTGCCTGGCGCCTCTCGTAGATCCGCAAAAGTTCTGGGTCTTTGGTGCTTCTTGCCATTTCTTTGTACCTGAGACGCATATTCAGGACCACTTCGAGCGTCTTTGGGACTATGCCCCTCCGCTTTTCGCAGATATTGTAACCCAACTCCGGCACCCTTATCTTGGAGTCCGGGCAGCACTTGCACAGCACAGTCTCTGCCGATATGTTGTGCCTCAGCATTATCGTCGGGAACATTGATACGAAGTCGACCTCAACCACATCCTCATGGAATCCGACTCTCGGCTCATAGACGAGCCCTCCCCTGTCTGCCACAAGCAGATCCCATCCAGTCTTGAACGACTCCGGCTCGCGCTTCTTCCATGGGATCAGTATCCCGTCCCTCCAGGCTATGTACATCTGAAGGGATGACATTATGCTCCCTATGGACGTCCTCGCCGCCCTTTGGAGAGGGACCCTGCATGTCCTGGAGACCTCGATAAGACCTTCGAGACCAGCCTCGCGGCATATGAAGGAGTTGTCAACATCAACATGGATCCGCCCGTATAGCCTGCGTGCTGGCGATCTGTAGTAAACCCTGCCATAGGATAAGAAAGTCCTCCCCCTTCCGCCCTTACTCCTGAAGGGGAGATCCTCCCTTCCTAAGATCAGTTCTCCTGGGACCCCGTTCACTAATGCCCTATGTGCAATATACGGGAGAATAAAGGAGTCCCCACCCTTCGTGAGTATTATGTCAGGGTCCTCTTTCCTTATCAGTTCTACAAGGTGTACTATCTTGTCCTCCTCACTACCTTTGTCTATGGTTATCCTTATGCCGTCCGACTCGATGGACACATTCTCTATCTCATCAGAGAATCGGGGAACAGGACCCTCCTTTTTTATCTCCACACTGAGCCATAAGGATCGGAGAGGAGGAACCTTGTAATTACAATCATAATCATGACGATGACTACGATCACAATCGTGACTAAACTCGCAAATACCCTCATAGTCCTCTATGGAGTCAACGATCTTGTAACTCAAACCTCCCAAGGAACTCGAGTCATGGACAATAACATGCGCTAAGGGGTAAAGGTTTCTGTCGTATAGGTAAGCCTGTGCTACTGGAACATCGACATTGTACACCTGCAACTTCTCGTATCCCCCGAGTCTGATTATGCGCCTCGCCAAGAATGGTATGCGTTTGTAGTCTCTGACTTTGAGCTCGAGCACCCTCCTCTCGCAGGCGTCCATGAAGTCCGCGCACTTCCTCACAAACCTGAAATCCTCGACGACTCTTCTGTCAATACTCTCCGTAAGGTCTTCAAGGTCCCTCGGCTCACCCGCGACGTAAATGTTGCGTGCGTAATTATCCTTGAACTTGAGCCGCTCCCCGTTCTCGGCTATGATCCAGACGGTGATCTGCCCTAGATCGGACGGGTAAACATCCAAGATCCAGCCTCTTGCCACCCTACGACTTGAGAACTCTTTTGATCTGCTCAAGGGTCTCGCGCATCTCCATCAGTTCCATCTCTTGCTTCAGGAGTATGCACATGAACATGGACTCAGAGATAATAGGTCTGGTTGCCGTGCTCCCTGCCGAAGCGCGCGCCCTGCAAACATCCATCATCCTCTCGAATGCCTCGACCTCTCTCCCCCTCAACGCCTTCTTGAAAGTCTCCCAGCTGGCGATCTCTGCCTCCAGTGCCTGTCGGTAAGACAGGACAGTCCTACCCAAGGCCTGGCACCTCCATATAATCCACCAAAGAGGGATGGGGGGTTATCTCTGCTACAAGGGGCTCTGTTATCATCCGCTTCCTGAGGGCGATCCTTATAGTGCCACCTCTCATCGCAACCTCTATTAGAACACTGGAGCGACCGAAGAGTGATGCCTCGAAGTATGCTCTTCGCCTACTTCTGATCTGAGGGTTATAGATGGCCAAAACTAATTTCTGATTTTTTGTGGCTATCTCCGAGAGCTTCACAACAATTTTCAGGAACAACTCCTTAGCCTCACAATCAGGCACATCCTTGTGGAATAAGGGTGATGCTATATCCGAGACCGCCACCAGCCTGGCACGGACGCTC
>JBMFMY010000178.1:0-2535 GCA_049970435.1 Candidatus Methanomethylicaceae archaeon | reverse complement strand
GTGTCCGTCTAAGCCAGAAGTAGTGCCCCTTAACTCGCCTGAGCTCTTTTCCATAAAATTTTGGTTTAGGATTGTTCGAGTTGACTGTGCTGGCTATCCACCGTATGCCCAAGTCTATGGCTAAGAAAGATTGATTTGGGTTTTCTTTATTCGACTTCTTTTTCTACGGTTATATAGACAGACAATCCATCGTCTTTTCTTATATTTTTTGCTTCCTTGCAAATCATATCGTTGGTTATAGGTTCATGGGTTTTGATGGGAACGTTTATTCCGCCTCTGACACTGTAGATGGGTATTTTAAGCCAATAAGGCGTCAACTCTGTGTCTGCTTTATAAACGTCCCTTCTAAGGACTAGTGGATACTCCTTGTTTGGGTTAAACCTATCTCATCTCCAAGCCTCCTCAGAAGCCTATCCGCCTGCTGTCTAGTTGCTGAATATAGTTGAGCTGTTCTATCTCCACGAAGATACCGTTGCCAGTTCTTCTTATTCACGCTTTAAAAGTTCCTCTTTGCCTTTCCGAAGCTCAATAATCTTAGCCTTAATGACCTTCTTGGTCTTCATGAGCGACTCGCTCAAAGATTAGCATGGTTTATTATTATTTAAACACTTCGACAATTCATCCCAGAGCTAAAGCTCTAGGCTTTCTTGTCAAGTGGTATGTAAAAGACTTGTAGGGTATATGTGAGCCTCTCCTTGGCTAAAGCCGGGAGCTTCCAGCGTTTAGGGCAGGCTTCTCGCCTATCCCCTCATCTGCTGGTTCGAGGGGCTCACGCCTCCTCCATCCCATGCACCCCGTTAACGCACAGGCTATATTTGATCTCGCCATGCCTTGGGCTCGGAAGATCCGATTTGAGGCAAGGCAATATTCGGGCTGGGAAACCTTAAGGCTTTTGCAATTCATTCCCGCCCTTACGGAAGGGGCTTCTTGTGAGGTAAAGATAATTATATAAAAATGAAGATGAGAAATGAGAAATAAGATAAAATTGGTGGTTCTATGAGAATTGTCATGAAGTTCGGCGGAACGTTGATGGACGGTGCAGAGCAGATAGAGAACTCTGCGAACCTTGTTGCGGAGAGGGTGAGAAAGGGAGACGAAGTAATTGTTGAGGTCTCTGCAATGGCAAATGTGACGGATGAGCTCATCCTTATGGGAGAGAGTGCCAGGCTTGGAGATATGGAGCGTGTGAGAACAAGGCTATCGGATTTGGAAAAGAGGCATTTGGAGGCCGCAGAGAAGCTTTGCAAGGATAAGGCCCTCAAAGAGACTTGTGCAAAAATAAAGAATCTGTTGGACTTACTTAGCCAGTGTCTGACAGGAGTGTTTCTTCTGAGAGAGCTCACTCCAAGATCAAGAGATCTGATATTGTCATTTGGGGAGAGGCTTTCTGCCCCTCTCATGAGAGCTGCTCTGGTATCCAAGGGCATCAAAGCCATAGATCTAACCGGAGGGGAGGTTGGTATAATAACCGACAGCAATTACGGTAACGCCAAGCCCCTCCTGAACGTCACGGAGGTCATGGTGAAGGATAGACTCCTACCCATACTGAAAGGAGGCGTTACACCAGTAGTCACTGGATTCATTGGACAGGATGAGAACGGGGTTATAACGACTCTGGGAAGGGGTGGCTCTGATTACACGGCGACTATACTGGCTTCAGCTCTAGAGGCTGATGAGGTCTTGATCTGGAAGGACGTAGATGGAATAATGACTGCTGATCCCAAGCTGGTTCCTAATGCAAAGACTATACCCATGCTCTCTTACGCAGAAGTCATGGAGATGGCTTACTTTGGAGCAAAAGTGCTTCATCCATTGACCGTCACGCCAGTTCAGGAGAGAAGGATACCAATCAGGATAGCGAATGCATACAACCCAAGCAACCCAGGGACAATAATAAAGGAAAAAGGGGATGGTACAAAGAAGGTCAAGGCTGTGACGGCCATTAAGGATCTTAGCATCATAACCACTGGTGGTGCAGGAATGATCGGCGTGCCGAGTGTTGTTGCGAGGGTCTTCTCAACGCTGGCAGCAAACGACATAAACGTGACCATGATCTCACAGAGTTCTTCGCAGGCGAATATATCCATAGTTGTGAAGGCAACAGAACTGGAGAAGGCGCTCAAGGCGCTCAAAGTTGAGTTCAGAAATGGGGACCTGATCAGGGACATTCATGCCATTCCAAAGGTGGCAGTAATAGCAATAGTAGGGGAGGGTATGAGGGGGACGAAAGGCATTGCGGCAAAGACATTCTCAGCCGTTGCAGAGGCGGGTGTGAACGTCCTAACTATTGCTCAAGGATCCTCGGAGCTGAACATCTCCTTCGCGGTGCTCGAGGAAGACATGAAAAAAGCTGTGGAGGCAGTTCATAAGGCTTTCGAGCTTGACAAGTGAATATGCTTCCGTTTTGGTGATTATATGATGTTGTAACACCGCCGCATAACATTAACACTGTAAGAGAGTGAACTACCCCACGCTTCGCATGGGGCTTCCTGCTTCAACGATGAGGCTTGCTGGCATCTCTACCAGTAGAGGTCT
>JBMFMY010000177.1:0-2539 GCA_049970435.1 Candidatus Methanomethylicaceae archaeon | reverse complement strand
CCCCCTCTATCTTAACTACCTTAGCGGGTATCGCCAAACACTAAAACAAACACCTTAAAATGCAAAAACAGTTATCTCTAAGTAAAACTTTTTGGTGTCTTCCATGCCCAAGAGGTTGAGTATCCTGGCTCTATCAGATATACACGGTAAAGAATCCTCCCTCAGATCCATCCTCCAATACACTCTGAACTCCTACCAAATCGACGCAATCTCCATCTCAGGCGACATAACTCATTTCGGATCTTCTGAAGACCTCAACAGAATTCTCGCCATAGTCAGCGAGACCGGGCTGCCCTTTTTCTATGTGCTTGGCAACTGCGATCCTCCAGAACTAAAAAACGGCTTAGAGTCTCTCGGCATGTGCCTTGAGTCGAAGTGCCACAAAATATCGGACTTCACCATCGCGGGTTCCGGAGGATCCACGCCAACCCCATTTGAGACCCCATTCGAGGTGGAAGAAGGCGCACTCACTCGAAACATCAGGGAAGCATCCTCGAAATGCGGAGGAACCATACACTTACTGGTGACCCACAACCCTCCCCTTGGATCTGTTGTGGATCTCACTAGGTCAGGCAGCCACGTGGGCAGCAGAGCTCTGCGCGCCCTCATACTGAACCTCCAACCAATGGTTGCGCAATGTGGTCACATCCACGAAGCCCGCGGTAAAGAGTTCCTCGGAAGGACCCTTGTCTTGAACCCAGGTCCTGCAATGAGGGGCAACTTTGCGATAATAACCATCAGTGGTGATACCGTCGATGCCCAGCACGGCACAGCATGAGCGATCCTACAGCCGTGCAATCCACTACATCGAGGCCATTTGCAGGGCTGCCTTTGACGATACTGGATCTCACGGTTGGGAACATGTGGAGAGGGTCCGTACCCTCTGCAAAAAGATCGGAGAGAAGGAGGGGGCTGACCTATTGGTGCTCGATCTGGCAGCCCTCTTCCACGATATCATACGCATCAGTGAGGATCATGCCCTTCAGAGCGCAGAGTTCGCGCGTTCCGTCCTCTCCACCATGGGCTTCGATGACGATACTTGTGCTGCGGTTCACAACGCCGTCTCCCACCACAGCTATTCCAGCGGGAGGACTCCGAAGTCACTCGAGGCAAAGATCCTCTCCGACGCAGACAAACTGGACACCATGGGGGCTATAGGCATCTACCGAACCATTCAGTACAACACCGAACACGCGCTGCCTCCCCAAAGGGTAATTGAGCACGTCAGGAAGAAACTCCTCAATTTGCCCTCTCTGCTCCACACTGAAACTGCCAAGGAGCTTGCAAAAAAGAGGATCCAAATAATGGAGGATTACATACACTGCCTCGAGGAAGAACTCTTGGATACCAACATCTCCAAATAGGACTCCGTCGTGAGCCTCTCCTTTTTTATCCCGAGTTTCTTCGAGATATTGAGCAACTTTTCCTTCAATCTTTCCTCCTCAACCCCCGAATTTTCATCCAAAAGAACTTCTATCTCTACAAACCTCCCGAGCCCTTCCACATCGTCTAGGGACACCAAAACCCCCTCTAGGAGAAACTCCTTCCTCCTCTTCCTTATAACAAAGGCCTTCTCAAAGCCCAACCTCTCAAACAGCGCAACAGCCTCCTCAAAGTTGCCAACGTCTACCTCGATCTCTTCTCTCATCTTTGCCCCTTTCCCGACCCTTCTCCCTTTGAATGTCAAAGTGAACCTCCCATCCTCGACCCTGAGCCTCAGTGCCTCGTCCCTCTCCGCAAAATCTCTGCATGGATGTCTAAAGTAGACGTCCTCTTGGGTAACCTCCCTTAGGCGCTTCCCCCCAGCGCCAATTATCCTGTCGCTGAGATCCTCCTCGACCTCCGCCTTTACTTCGACCTCTCTCCCCAAAAGCCACACCCAAAAATCAATTCTCTCTACTTAAAGATAGGCCTTCCCCTCCAAATCGAAGGAAAAGGTTTTAAAGAGGCGCATGTTGTTACTCTTCCCACTGGTTGGTGTATCATCAATGGCAATCAAGAATGGTGATTTCGTGCTTCTTGACTACGTTCTGAAGGTCAAGGAGACTGAAGAAGTTTTTGATACTACCTTAGAGGACGAGGCAAAATCGGCAAATGTATACAACCCTGAAAATATCTACGAACCCCGCCTCGTGATAGTGGGTCAAGGGTGGCTCATAAAGGGACTTGAAGAGAACCTGATCGGGCTGGAAGAGGGTCAGGAAAAATCCCTCGAGATCCCCCCTGAGAAGGCATTCGGCGAGAGGGATCCATCCAAAGTCAGAATAGTTCCTGCGAAGGAGCTGACCAGACAGGGAGTAACACCCAAACCTGGAGGCAGAATAGAGGTAGGAGGTGCAATTGCAACCGTCAGGAGCGTCGGTAGCGGCAGGGTCACGCTCGATTACAACCATCCGCTCTCAGGCAGGACCATCTTGGCAAAAGTATTCGTAAGAAAAATATTGAGCGATCCACTTGAGAAGATGCGGGAGCTTGTGCACAGGAGGATCAGAGGGATACCAAAAGAGAAGTTCATAATTTCAAAAATAGGTAGCATCGT
>JBMFMY010000176.1:0-2582 GCA_049970435.1 Candidatus Methanomethylicaceae archaeon | reverse complement strand
CGCGTGGGATGGAGGAGCTGTGAGCCCCTCAAACCAGCATCTGGAGGCGTAAAGCCCCAGGCGAACGCTGGAAGCTCCCGGCTTCAGCCGAGGAGAGGCTCACACACGAGGATCAGGAAAATATTTTTCCCGACACTCTCATACTCCCCTATGAATAATGTATGTCTTTGAAATTATTTCTCATACCATTGCTGTTGCTCACAGTACCCTACATGAGTACTTATCAGTATTCCATAAATATTACACTAGTGAACTTAGGAGAAGAGCTCTCTCCAGAGGTCCCTGGCACACCCTACTACTACTTACTTAACCAGAACATATTCCCCAATACTACATATCAGACTGTGTTCTTGAGGGATGTACTCCTTGACGGAAAACCAGCCCAATTTGAGATGTTTGAGGATGAGGATGGCAACCCATGCATAAAGGTGTACTCAAACAGATCCCTTGGTGAATATCAATCTGCAGAGTTGATTATGAACTTTGTATTTCAGACCGAAAAAAAGTCATTCGATCTCTCTGAAATTGGCAATATCTCCCAAATCCCAAGAGTGCTCTCTGAAGAATACTCGCTGAGGGGAGCATTTGATCTTTCCAAGCTCCCCAACCCCGATAAGGTACTATCAACTGCGATCTCTTTGAAGGGAGATAATGAAAATGTGCTTCAAATAATCAGCAACATCTTGATGTGGTTCGAAGAAAATATGCGGTACAATTCGGAGCTTGTCGCTCCGCAGGATCTTTGGACTACATATTCGACGATGAGCGGAGACTGCGATGATCAGGCAAACCTCTTCGTTCTGTTCTGCAGAGCTATTGGCATACCAGCCTACACGGTACTTGGGCCAATATACATGCCAGGAACGGATAACATAGAGAAGGACAAAAACATGATCTTCAACCTCACCAACGTCGCTTGGCATGGCTGGGTGATGGTCTATATGCCCACAAAGGACGGTGGGGCTTGGTATCCTGTAGACCTAACATTCTTCAAAGATGCATATTTCGAGGACGGACACATAAAGAGTCGAAACATAATCGACCACATAACAGGCTCCGCCTTCTCTAAGTGGGACACCTTTGAGTACCTCTCCGTGAGTTCTATGGACTATGTTGCCGAAACTGTGGAGGCAAGGGCTGAGATCTTAGGCTCGAATGTGACTTGGTATGAGAGCCATCTCATGCTCCCCATCGATGGCGCCGTTCTTATTCCTCAACAGACTATTTTCGATCCTTCTTACATTATGATAACTATGGTTTTCATTACTCTTCTAATTATAATCCTGATCCAACGTAAACCTCGAAGTGCACCACCTTATGAAGGTCCTTCCTCCTCCTAGGCTCTGGACTTTCTGCAGGCACACCTATTGGAATCATAGCCACCGGCCTCACTTCTTTGGGCATCTTCAGCACCTTTCTAACCTCAATTTCGTCAAAGGCACCGACCCAGCAAGAGCCATATCCCAGAGCCGTGGCAGCAAGAAGCATATTCTCTACAGCCGCAGCGGTGTCCTGAATGCAGTATAGGTTTTTTCCCCTAGTGCCATAATAGGTTGCCGACTCCTCTTCAACTACACAGACTGTGATTATAACTCCTGCTTCTGCCATCCAGTACTGACCAAGTGCCGCCGCCGCCAACCTCATCTTCAGATCTTCTTTGGTCGTCACAACGAACTCCCAAGGCTGTATATTCCCTGCTGAGGGTGCCATAATCCCTGCTCTGAGTATCTTTCTCACATCTTCTTCTGGTAATGGGGTACTTTTGAAACTCCTAACGCTCCTCCTCTTCTCTATACACTCGAATACATCCAACCTCAAACCCCCCGTATCTTCAGCAAGATATTTTTCTCTCCGAGTGATTTACATTTATTGTGGCTGATTCTCGTGAGCGAATGGATTTTTGGCTTAGAGAATTTGTATCACCGTCTCCTGTCACCAAGGATCCCTGTGGTTGTTGTTTCTCTCAGGGACGACGGTCTTCCAAATGCTATGGTGGCTGCCTGGCATATGCCCGTCTCAATAAACCCTCCGATTCTTTCCCTTTCGATCGCTCCAGACCGCTTCACCCACCAACTCATTGAGAAAACTAGGGAATTTACTGTGAACATACCGCCCCCGTCACTTTTGGAAAAAGTTAGGGTTGCAGGATCAATTTCAGGTAAAACAAAAGACAAATCAACACTTTTCAGGTTTGTGAGAGGGACAAATGTTAAAACGCCCATTATCGAAGAATCCTTAGGAGCGATAGAGTGTAGGCTTCATCGAATTCTTGAAATGGGGGATCATTCGGTGATCTTCGGGGAGGTTCTCTCTGTCAGGGCTAGGGAGTTCAACCAAATCTGGCTATCCTCACCATTATTGCACTTGGGCGGAACAAAGTACGCGAAATTTGTGGATTTGTAGTCATACATTTGTAATTTTTTCCGTTCTCTCAAAGTGTCAAAACACGCCGTTGTCAGCAGTTTCAAAGGAGATAGACTCATAGAAATAAGCGTAATTTTTCCCATGGAAAGGCTCTATACTCTTAAGGAAGCTAAAAAGTTGCTGGGAGTCACTACGAGAACTATTCAGCGTTGGGATAA
>JBMFMY010000175.1:0-2588 GCA_049970435.1 Candidatus Methanomethylicaceae archaeon | reverse complement strand
CACTAAAACACATCCAACACAGTTTAAACCAGATCTAACACACATCAACATTCACCTCAATTAAACCCACCGTTCTCAATATTTTGCAATAAAAAAATAGAGACCACCAACCAAACCGCGTTTGCCCCCAGCTTCCTATTGAGGTCGGAGAGGGACCTGTGCTCCCCTCATTCATTCTCAGGCGCTGGAGAACGAAGGGCAGATGATATGATAAGTGCGTATAAACACTCTGCTCATCAAATCACCCAAGGATTAAGGGTTGGCAGCTGACTTAATCCTCTCTGCCCAGCAATTCCAATTACTTGTATATAGCTCCCACGTCCCGACCTCTTTTCCGCAGAACGCGACCGTGAGGTTGTACCTTTGGTTCTTGCTTATGAAGTATGCGCTGTAAACATGGTAAAGACTGTTCCAACCCGGCTTGCGGGTGCCGTTCAGCCACTCCATCTTTATGTCTACCCTCAGCTCGGTCCCGTTCACGATAAGGTTGCCCCAGTCAACCCTGTACTTCCCGCTATCAACCACTTGCACAGTAATGTTGAATTTTGGATCCTTTGCCAGGAGATCTCCGTAGAAACGGACATAAACTTTGCTCGGGTCCGGCACATACTCCACATAGACGGCAGGCTCCCTCACCCTCAGCGGGTAGAAGGTGACCCCATATCCAAAGGCTGAGTCCCAAACGACGAACGGAGCCGTCCCGATCTCACTGCCCCATGCCCTCACCGTGAAGTTGTAGGGTATGCGGTCCATATCGTATGGGGCGCTCTTTGGGTCGTAGACGCTAACATTCAGCCTGCCGAGCTCATACGTGTGGGATAGCCAGGAAGTACCAGAAGCCTTCCCTACTAACTGCTCGATCTTCAGATCGATGACGAAGTCGCCCTGGTCTTTTGCAACATCCCCCCAGTCGATCCTGACCTCGCCCGGAACTACCAGGGTGACGGTTGCGTTGACTGACCCATCTTTGCTGCACTTGCCCGAGATGTTGAACTGATCGATTGAGGGCATATACTTCACGTAGGTAGGCGGTGGGGGAGGTGGAGGGAGCGGCGGCCTTGGGACGAAGAACCAGTTCTGCATGCAGAAGGCGCCGAATATGGGGGAGTCCACATTTGCCCTCCTCTCGAACTCGAGGACTGTGCTCAGATCACCAGTCCGCCTGAGCCAGTCCGCGTAGTCTCTGTAGTACGTCGAGGTTAAAACTGCGGGGGATATTATCAGTAGGAGCAAGAACACGAGCCAGACCACCGCCTTGAAGACCCTCTTGAGATCGCTCCTCCTATACATACGAACACCCTTAATACTACACTGCTCCACTACTCTACACTACATTATACCCTCAATATATTTAATGGTGGTATGATTATTTAAGAGAATGGAGGACAAAAAATCGAGGAAATTTTTTAAGTAATGAATGAACGAGAGGCCGTTATTAAGCGTTGTAGCAGATTGGACGCAGTTTGCAAAGCCCGCGATACTTAATTGCTGTTAAAAGAATAATTGTAAAAAGAAAATTAATGTCGCTGGTTTTATCCAGTTAGCATAGGTTCTTTCGAAAGCATTTCATAGAGTGTATCTAGCTTTAATTCTAAACCTAAAATTTTGCATATTTCTTCGTCAATTATTTTTCTGGCTGACGGCTCTGCAAATTCTTGTGGAAGAGCTTTGAATTTTAGCTCACTTATCTTCTTGCCATTCAAGCTTTTATCATATAGTTGTAGAAGGGCATCCCTCGTATTTTCCCCTAATTTATTAACGTCAAGAACTGGCATTTCCCTCAAATGTTCCTTCTTGAACTTCACCCAAGGGCCACGCGTGACTTCGGCTATAGACGACAACAACAGGAAACCGAATGTGGAGTTCATCCAAACAGCAAAAATCTTAGCAATATCGTCATCTAGCTTAATAGGCCACCAGACATTTGATAAAACATCATCGTCCAAATATGCAGCCAAAACGGTATAGGTGCTCAGCCATGCTCGCTCGACTATTAGGAGTTTTCCTCGTTTTTTCCATAAGTTGCGAGCTTGTTCTGCATCCTTAGGTTCTAAATATGCATTCGGTCTTTGCGATATTGTATTTACTACGCTGGAATCGTAATCCCAAAAAGCCTTGTAAATAGAGCCTTTCTCTGTTTTGCCAACTCTAAAAGTTGCATGAACTTGACGCACGTCAGGCCCTATCTCCGCTCCTAATTTGGATAAGGTGGTAAGCCGAATACTATCAACTATGCCTTCATCAGGCAGGTAAATTATTCCTTTCCGCAAAAGAAGCATTACTCGATTAAGCTCCATTTGTGAAAAGACGTTGTATACTCCAAAATTGCTATCTTCTAGCTTAGCTGAATAAACTTCTCCAATCTTTTTACCATGCAACTTGAGATGATGTGGCGAGGCGTTCGAGTTTTCAATGTCATAAAGCTGTGCATTCTCGTAAAGCTGTTTTAACTGAGAACCTAAATGGATAGCCTCGAGCTCATTGGAAGGCTTTTTCCACAGATTAACGAAAAATGTAAAGCCTGACTTCTCGCCGCTTTTTCTTTTCCGCGCAACTAAAAGATTTTCGCTCAAATCTGTGTTTTCGCT
>JBMFMY010000174.1:0-2624 GCA_049970435.1 Candidatus Methanomethylicaceae archaeon | reverse complement strand
CTATGAAGATCCTCTGAGGGATTGGATCTCCAAATATAATAAAGATGAGGGGATGGGATAGCCCGGATTCGCCTGCTGAGACGAGACCTCTACTGGTAGAGATGCCAGCAAGCCTCATTGTTGAAGCAGGAAGCCCACAGCCTTCAGGCGCGAGTAGCTCAATTATGAAAGGCAAGCAAAATCAGTTATTTTTACGAAAAAAGTAATTTCATGAGCCAAATCCAAGGTTAAAAATGGGTTTTCCTGGGCATAATTTTATAACCCAGCAGAGTTTCTCGGTATCCAGTATTGGAGGTATGTCTAGTGTCTCAAAAGCAGGCGAGTCCTGCGCCGCTAGGACTTGCAGCCTTCGCGATGACGACCGCTGCTCTCTCACTCTTCGTGCTGGGCTTGTTGCCTGCCGAGAGTGTTGGTCTGGTGATACCGCTTGCCATAGCATATGGCGGAATAATTCAAATTCTCGTGGGCTATTGGGAGTGGAAGACGGGCAACACATTCGGGCTTGTGGCGTTCACCTCGTACGGTGCCTTCTGGATCTACTACGCCACACTTAATATATTTGCGGCAGTTGGGCTGGTCAGCGTAAATCCGGTTGCCGCTGGGGCGGTCCTTCTGCTCTGGGGCTTCTTCACGTTCTACATGTGGATAGCTTCATTGAAGACAAACATGACTACATGCTTGGTATTCTTCCTCCTCTGTCTCGCGTTTGTTGTTCTGGGATTGGCCGACATAACAGGCATCAGGGTGATGGTTACGGCTGGGGGCTTAATAGCACTTACAACTGCAGGTGTGGCATGGTACAACTCGCTAGCAATTGTGATAAACGAAACCTACGGTAGAGCGGTCGTCCCCCTTGGGAAGGCTCCCAAGTAATTTTTTCTATTTTTAAGGGAAAACTAACACGAATCTTTGTTTTATGAGGGCATGTATCAAAAATATGAAAATGTTAGTAGTGAAAAAGTAAATTGTGTTGATTATCAGTTCAAAGTAATTATGTTGTTATAGGCTCCTCACAACCTCTTTTAGACTCTTCTTCCTCTGTTTTGGGGGTTGCTTTTCTTTCGGGTATCCGAAGGCAAGGACTGCGACTAGGCGCATCTCACCCTTGTTGACCTTGAAGAAGTCATAGAATTTATCCTCCATGAGAAGCGGGACACCAAACCAGCACCCGCCTATGCCCATCCCATGGGCCGCTAAGAGCATGTTCTCTATTGCAGCAACTACACTCTGCTCCGCCCACCTGTCCTCCACATCCGCCCTAGTGTAGTACCGCGACCTCATGTCGGCGAATACCCCCACATAGAGAGGTGCTCTGTAGAGACCAGCCTCTACCTTCTTCTCCCACTTTTCTATCTGATCCTTCGACCAAGGAACCTTCACCATCTGCGTGAAATACAGCCTCTGAGCTTCGACGATCAGCTTGTGCAGTCTTTCTAGATTTTCTTTGGACTCGACGGCAATGAAATACCACTGCTCATTCCCACCAGCTGTTGGAGCCCTTATAGCAGATTCTAATATCAACTGTTTTTCTTCCTCTTTCAGCGGCTGATGAAGAAAATCCCTAACCATTGCTCTAGTGTTTATAGCCTCCATCAGATCCAAACACATCACCGAAATCGTATTTTTTACTCTGTTCTATTATTGGTTACGGTTGGGTATTGATTACGATCCAGTTTGCTGAATTCCTACGATGTAGGGAAAAAGAAAACATGTATGTTACTTTTCTCTCAGCTAATAGCAAAGGAAAACAGGATAAATCATGAATGGAAAAGGAAAAATAACTTTATAATTCACTATTATTAATTTATAATTTTAAATAATTAAAAATTGAAAACTCAAAAATAAACAGAATATTTTATTAATCCGGATCTTGATAGCGATTATTTGGATTGAGCGCGACTCGATGATATCTAATGAGCCATAAGAACAACAATATCAGCTTAGAGCTCTATCCCACAAAACCAAATGAACGAATAGTAGGGACTTGGGACTACACCCTGATGATGGTAGCCCTGACCATCGCTACCTCGATATTCTTTCTTGGTTGGATCTCACAGATACTAGGGCTGTCCTTGGTGCAGACTCTGGTGAGCTCCTTTATAGGAAGCACGGTCGTCGCAGTACTGCTGTACCTCAACGGTCACCCTGGCGTTAAGTATGGAATACCATACCCAATCCAGCTCAGGATGACCTTCGGTAGCAAGGGTGCAATTCTGCCGATGCTTATGGTGGTCATTGTTGACATGATATGGTACGGAATCGATGGTTTCATAGCGGCGTGGGCCATGACTGAGATGATCCTTGTAATATTGGGATGGCCCTCGAGCAGGATATTGGCTGAGGGGCTGACTTATACGCCGATAACATTCGTGGTGTTTTTGGTGGCTTTGGCGGTTATCGGGACGGGAAAGATCAAATCAATAAAGTGGATAGATATACTCTCAGGGCCGCTCATATTCTTGTTCTTTGGTTGGTTCGTCTTTTACATGTTGGGGATGCCGTAAACCACAGTTTCAGAATAAATAGGCTTAAATAGGTGTTTGTAACAAGGATAGGGTATGCCAGAACGCCTCTACACCCTTAAAGAAGCTTGCTTACTTTTAGGTCTCCACCCGAGGACTATC
>JBMFMY010000173.1:0-2645 GCA_049970435.1 Candidatus Methanomethylicaceae archaeon | reverse complement strand
GTATTTTTCACAACATTTTTCCATATTCAAAATTTTTTAACTTTATCGGCGGGAAGCCCCCTTCCGAAAGGAAGGGGATGAGAGCGAAATATATAAATCTCTTCTTGCCGCAAATCTTCACGGATGCGGGGATCCCTAAGGCACCTGTGCGCCGGTGATGTGAGGCCTGACGGCTGGCCCTCCTAACTTTATGGATCGAGCCCTACGGATGAAGCAGGAACCTGGAGTACCCCTAAGGGGAAAGTTCAGAAACGCTCCCCGAGCAGAGGCTGTGAGGGAGTAACTAAAGAAAAGTGGAAGCCCCGTCCGTAATGGCGGGGAGGAGGTCACGATCTGGACGTCCAAAGGCTGGGATCGGATCTAGACCGAAATATGAATTCCTGACATAGATGGTATCCCAGGCCCTCTCCTGAAGAAGCTTTCAACAGATTAGCGGCTAAAAACAGCGCCCACAGATGGCTGCGGAAGAATGTAGTTTTGGAAGATCTATTCCTAAGTGTTGAGGTGGTAGTGTGAAGAAACAAGAACCTTCAGAAGTGGGGAGAGCCCAAAAGAAAGCTCAGAAAACCCACCCCTCAGGGATAGGGTAAATATACTTATGGGACATTTCAGATAGTTTAGTCGTCTAAGACCAATAGCGAGGAGCTGGCATGCAAGAGAGTGGCTGGAAGAGGTACCTAAACTTCTTGGACTCAAGCTCCTACTCTACAAACCTCCTTGCATCAAGCTTAGCACCGCTGAAGAGGATCGAGACGGTGCAACGGGTCGCTGTGGAAAAGATGAATTACTCCCTCTTCCCCTTCCAGCAGAGGGCCCTCGAAAGAATAAGGAGTGACGCGCTTGTCGTTGGACTCCCGACGGGACTGGGTAAGACTTACCTCGCTGGGGCTTTCATTGCGAGGGAGTCCTTTCGAGACCCCAAGAGGGTCCTCTTCCTCACGCCATCTGTGCCTCTGGGAGTCCAGCAGACCTTGTTCGCCAGGCGCATGCTTAACATAGAGAACGCTTACTTCATATCTGGTAGCATGCCTCCTGAGAGGAGGAGGGAGTTAAATGTCTGGAACGCGGGGTATGTTGTCACAACCCCTCAGACCTTTTACAACGACTTCCTGGCAGATCACAAACAGGAGATACGTGCTGCAAAATCCAGCGGCGACCCCGTGGGCGAGCTCAAGAGCCTGCTCCACCACTTCAACTTTCCCTTCGATATTCTGATCGCGGACGAATGCCACGGCTACATCGGCGAGACTGACGGTTACTCCATACTCCTCTCAGCGAAGGCCTGCGGCACAAAGATACTTGCACTGAGCGCCACCCCTCAGCTCCACTCGCCAGAGAGGCTCGGCGAGCTTAAAACAATATTCAGTCAGATAGAGGTATTCTCTATCGAGGATCCAGATATCAAGCCCTTCATACCGGAGAGATCTATAACCCTCGTCAGAGTTCACGTGCCCCAGAAACTCTTAATGGTCTACGACCAGCTTTCCAATGTGATAAAGCAGTACAGGGATAGGGTGAAATCCGCCTACGGGTCGCAGCACCTGAGGGGGTACTGCAAAAAGCACCCCCTCTGCGTCTGCCTGCTTGCACTCAGGATAATGAGGATGAGGATCGTTGAGGACGGCGCGAGCAGCGTCCTGAACTACGGGATATGGCGGGTGAGGGAGCTCAGACAGCCCATCAAGGAACTTGGCGGGAAGAGTATATACGAGGTCTACCGCGAGGTGCTGAAGTCTTCATTCAACCACAAGTTCACGGCGACCAGGGAGATCCTGAGGAGGAAGGAATTCGAGAAGGCTATAGTATTCGTCGAGTCCGTGGAGGGCGCCAAGCAGCTCGGCACCATACTGCACGGTGCATACGGCCTGGAGGACGTTGCGGTCCTTGTGGGAAAGGGAAGCATGTCCATGGAGCAACAGGCTTCCGCGCTCCTGCACTTCAAGGAGAGGGCTAAGATCTTGGTCTGCACCAGCATAGGCGAGGAGGGTCTTGACATACCAGTCGCAGATCTCGAGGTCTGGATGGACCCGCCCAGCAACCCGAAGAAGTGGATCCAGAGGTTCGGGAGGATCCTCCGCCAGTCCGGCAAAAAGAAGGTCGCGAACATCTACGCGCTCGTCAGCATGATGACGCACGAGAGGCGGAAACTACTCTCCGTAATGAAGAGGGTCGAGAGGATCTACGGCTTCACTCAGCATCTGAGCGAAGAAGATATGGAAAGGATGCCAAAGAAGGGGCAGAAGGAAATAACGCACTACCTTTGATACTCTCCACGGCTGAGGCCGGGAGGTCCTTGCTTCTAAACTCTTCATTGGTTAGTGGTTATGCCCAGAAAACCCCCAACTTTATTTTGGGGAAGAATGGGAAAAATTTAGATATGAAGCTTTTAGAGAGAAGAGCAGCCCGAATAGGATCTTCCGGGCCCGAAATGGTGGCATGGCGAAATACCAATAGCCTGTGCATTAATGAGATGGGATGGAGGAGCTTGGTCCCCGAACCAGCATCTGTGTCGGAACGCAGCGCCGCAAAGGCTGAGCGCTGGAACCTAGTGGCATACGCCATTCCCCCAACAAAATAGGCTGGATGGCGGCAGATGAAGCCTAAAAGAAGGGAAAAGCTGGAAGCTTCTGGCTTCAGCTGTGGAG
>JBMFMY010000172.1:0-2704 GCA_049970435.1 Candidatus Methanomethylicaceae archaeon | reverse complement strand
CGCTTCGAGAGAAGATGCTGCAGCTTCTCAAAAACGACAAACTCTCTGAGACCGTATTGGCTTACGTTGAGCCTGAACAGGCGGGAAAGAATCAGCTTACCAATAGTATTCGGAGAGAGGCAGAGAGAAGATAGAGGAAGCCTTTAGAGTTCTCAGATTTAACTATGCCCACTGGAGAAATATTGCTCTGATGATACTCCCATCGTAAGATTCATATATTTCACTCAAATATATTCAGAAGGGATGTGTCATGTTCACCGACCCAGTCACCAAGAGTTTGGAGTGGAGTAGGAAGGGATACATGGGGATGGCCCTCCTACTAATGATAAATGAACGCTCCATGACTGGGTATGAGATAATGCAGGTTATGCGTGAGATTACGGAGGGATCTTGGAAACCAACACCTGGGGGGGTTTATCCGGTCCTGAAAAAACTTGAAAAGGAGGGTCTTGTAAAGGGAGAGTGGCTCTCTTACAAGGGCAGGAAGAAGAAAGTCTATGCGATAACCGAGAGCGGAAAACGTGTGTTGGAACGCGTCATACTGAAGCAGAGTGAGATAGCCTTTGGCATAAATAGGTTATTCGAAAACTTCTTGAGGGATATATTCGGACTTGAGCATCCGCTCGTCACACCTCCTAGCCTGCTCAAAATCCTTCTTCCCGACTATGAAGAATTCGACGAATTGGAAGATCTAGAAGAACGCAGAGACATGATACTTGAGACCATTAAATGCCTTCAGAGGCTGTTGGAAGATGCAGAAGAAAAAATAGCTGAATTGAAGAAGTCAACCAAACACTCAAACTCTACCTTTTAGCGAGACCGACCGCATAGTCTATAATTTTGCCAGGGATATCAACCTCTGATACAGACATGGCCCCCTTGAATTCAACAGTGCTGTTAACCTCATGGATTACTATGCCCCCCTCCGTCTCCATGGCATCCACACCTAGAACTCCGCCACCCACGGCTTCTGCTGCCTTGAGTATTATGTTCGCTATCTCATCGGTGAGTTTACAGACCTCTGCCCTCCCACCCCTGGCTATGTTTGTTCTCCAGTCCTCAGGAGCTGAGTACCTGTAGATCGCTGCAACTATCTCATCTCCCACAACCACGGTCCTTATGTCCCTGGGCGGTCTTTTGATCATCTCCTGTATGTAGTAGATCTGGTAAAGGGGATTCCCCATCTCCTCTCTATGCTCCAAGATCGCCTGGGCTGTCTCTCTGTCCTTGAGCGGCGCTATGAGCCTCCCCCAGCTGCCGAATACTGGCTTGATAACCGAGGGAAAACCCAACTCTTCCGCCGCACGCATGGCTTCCTCTTTGGTGAATGCCACAATAGTCTTGGGGGTTGGTATTCCTTTCTTTGCCAGTGTAATGCTTGTTAACATTTTGTTGCCGCAGAGGCTGGAGACCGAGTATGAATTTATTACCTTGATGTCCTTGCTCTCCAAAGCCGCAGTCAAGTGGAGCCCTCTGAAATGACTCACACAGCGCTCCAGTGCAACATCGCCGAATATTTCTCTCTCCTTCGAAAAGTCGGTAATAGTAATGTGGATCTCTTTGGCATCTATAGGTGTGAGCGGAACACCTTTCTTTTCCGCGGCGTTTATTAGGACTTTCTCCTCCGTCCTTATCCTATCGTAAAGGAGAGAGAGTGTCGGCACTTAGTTTTACTCTCCCCAGTCCTCGCCCTCTGACTCTGCGACTTTCAGCTCTATGCTCCCATCCTTCTTCTTGCTCACTTCAAGTTCGGCACCGCAGTCATTGCAACTCAGTATTTCTCCCTCGATTACCTCTTTTACCTCAATATCCCCGTCGCACTCTGGACACTTTAACTTCACTAACATCCCTCCTGAGCATTTTGCTTAACACTTATTTTTATTAATAAAGGTTTCTGTAAAATTCTATTAGTCAAATATCGACTTTTGATTCAATACTCCACAGTTTTATTCCGGTTCTTACTCACTATCGCGGAGTTAAGTTCCTCGAGAAATTCCTTGAACCTCTCCCTTGGGACCCTTGCCCCTGCAGCCTTCGCATGGCCTCCCCCGCTCCCTCCGAGTCTACCTGCGATCTCTATCACATACTTATTCAACTCGAGCCACTCTATCGGCGTCCTAAGGCTCATATCAACAAAATCCTTCCTGCTCTCAGCACCGACTCCGATCATCACATTTTTGGCTGCCCTTGCATAGATGGCAGACTTCCCCAAAGACCATTTGAGATCAATAACATAAGCAATGTTGCCAAGAACCTTTGCCTCCTCTTCTATGACTTTCCGCATATCCTCCTCAACCATCGTCTCGGAGATCGCACGTTTCACTATCTTTTCGTCCGCACTAGGGAGGTTGTTCTCAGATAAGTACCTAGCCAGCTCCCTCTTCGCATCATGATTTCTGCCCATAGACTCTATTGCTTGAACGAGCAACCCACTCTCGAGATAAAGGAGCCTCTTGTCCCAATATTCCAAAAGGCGCTCCACATTGTAGGTTCTGTCCAGATAGTCGCCTATCGCCCCATAGATCGCAACCCTGCTCATGTGGGGGTCAAGCCTGCTCTTGAACCTCACGAAGGTGAGTTCGGAGGCGCTCGCATTCAAGGAGTGGATTAACTCTCCTGGGAACCCTTCAGCCGTGAAGTTTGGCGGATACGGATGGTGATCTATGTAAATTATCCTATTTCCAGCCTCATAGATCCTTTGCAA
>JBMFMY010000171.1:0-2734 GCA_049970435.1 Candidatus Methanomethylicaceae archaeon | reverse complement strand
TGTTCCTTGAACGTTGATAGGTTATCACAAGCCCACATAACTTGTCGACATATTTAAATTATCGACAATTCATCCCACGGTTAAAACCGTAGGCTTGTCGAGTTTCCATTTGTAATTGACAGACAATATTTTTCCTAACAAGCGCCGAAAGTCCGCTCATTAGAGATGGAGAGTGTCAAAACAGATAAGATTAATATGTCGAAATAATACTACTCCTTTAAAGAGGATATTCAGATGTCCTTCGAGAAGCTTAAGGCTGTTGGATTCTCTGATCTGGAGATAAAGTTGTACGAATACTTGATCAAGAAGGGAAGTTGTAAGAAAGAGGATCTAGTAAGAGATTTGGGAATGAATGAAAAGGACTTGAGTGAGCACCTTTCAAAGATGATCGCTTTGGGTTCTATCGAGGTTGTGGACGACCTGGTATCCCCATCTCCACCCAGGACTTTTCTCCAAAGGTATCTGAAGTTGAAAGAGGTAGAGTTGGATCTTCAGCTAGCAGAGCTGAGGAAGGTTGTGAACGAGCTACAGATGGTACTTGAGCCTATTTACAGTGAGAGTAAGTACGGTGTAAGGTTGGAGGAGCTCTGGCAGACAGTTGACGGACTTTCGAGCATGGAGATGGAGACCATAAGAATGATGTCGCGGGCGAATTCGGAGATATCGATATTGGCTGAACGCTTCAGCTACTACCCAAAGGTAAGAGAGGAGCTCTTCTCTGCCCTTGACAGGAAGGTCAGGGTGAGGGTGCTCCTTCTCGCGCTCGATAAGGAGAGTGAGGGAAGAGCCGAGGATCTCAAAAAAAATAAAATTGAAGTGAGGTTGGCAAGATGCGATTGGAGAAGTGTGAGGTTCACCCTCGTGGACAGGAAAGAGGCGATATTCCTGATCTGGGCAAAGAAGAGTGGGGAGAACAAGGTGTTCTACAGACCCGGCTACACGAAGAACCCGGGGATGGTGAGCGTCTTCTCGGACTCCTTCGAGTACCTGTGGGACAAGGCGCTACCCCTCTGAACAAGATCAGGGTATCAATCGGGACAGCTATCGAGTTGGGGTTGGTAA
Source organism: Candidatus Methanomethylicaceae archaeon (assembly GCA_049970435.1). Lineage (GTDB taxonomy): Archaea > Thermoproteota > Methanomethylicia > Methanomethylicales > Methanomethylicaceae > JBMFMY01. Next base: position 1,672 of record JBMFMY010000171.1, on the reverse strand, counting down.
GAGGATGGCAAAAAGTCCCTCCAACCACTGGGTATTTCTTCTTTAGTCTCGACAAATGCAGAGGTAGATGTGTCTTCTGCCCTCAATCGGGAGGCAAGTCAGAGAATGTTTCGAGGGTGAACTGGCCGGAGTTCGCCCTAGAGGAAGTTCTTGAGGTGCTGAGGGGAACTTTAAGAATCAGAAGGGTGTGCATCCAGTGTTCTGACGAAGAAGGCGTCATCGAGACTCTCCCGGTTCTTGTGGATAGGGTTCGAGGGTGTACGAGAGTTCCAATTTCGGTCTCTATGCCTCCAGTTTCCCGCCAATATATGGAGGTCTTGAGGGAGACAGGGGTAGATGTGCTTACGATACCATTGGACTGTGCAAGTCAGAGATTATTTCGCGAAGTCAAGGGAAGATCATGGGCTAAGCACTGGGAGGGGCTCCGTGGAGCGCTGGATGTGTTTGGACCTGGAAGGGTCGGAACACACATAATAGTGGGGCTGGGCGAGGAGGAGAGAGACGTGGTGAGAATGCTTTCGAGGTGCAAGAAAGAGGGCATAATTCCATCACTATTTGCTTTCACACCAGTGCCCGGGACGCCGCTTTGGGGGAAACCGCAACCGAACATTACGTCCTACAGGAGGTTGCAGCTTGCGAGGGAGCTGATAATGAGCGGGAGAGCGTCCGAGAGAGATTTTGATTTTGACGATTTGGGAAGGGTAAGAGAGATCCTGATCTGCAGAGAGGTGATAGAGGATTTGATTGAGGCTGGAGACGCTTTCATGACGAGGGGATGCCCCAGTTGCAATAGACCGTACTTCAATGAAAAGGTATCCGGCCCGATCTACAATTATCCCCGCAGGCTAGAAAGAGAGGAGATCGAAGAGATCAGGAGGGCAGTCCTTGAGAGTCCTGAGGGTATTAAGGTTCGAGGTGCATGATCCATTTTACAACATGGCACTTGATGAGGCCATCGCCAGATCGGTGGGGAAGGGATCAAGTCCTCCCACGCTGAGGTTGTACGGGTGGTCAACAAGGGCGGTCTCTCTTGGGTATTTCCAAGAGGTTCTGGAGGAGGTGAATGTAGAGTTTTGCAGGAGGGCTGGGATAGAGATAGTAAGGAGGATAACGGGAGGGGGCGCAGTCCTCCATACGGAGGGGGAGCTGACCTACAGCTTTGCGGTGAGTGATGATGGTTCATACGTAACTGGAGATATAGAGGAGAGCTATAGGAGGATTTGCGCACCGATAATATCGTGCATAAGGAGGCTAGGAGGAGAGGCTACATTCAGACCTATAAATGATATAGAGATAGCTGGCAGGAAGGTCTCAGGGAACGCCCAGACGAGAAGGTTTGGTGCGGTTCTCCAGCACGGAACCCTTTTGCTGTCGATGGATTATTCCCTTCTTAGGGCACTTAGACCAAGGTCTGAAAAACTCAGGGAAAAAGGGGTATCAGAGGTGGGTGGAAGGGTGACCACCCTAAAGGAGGTTCTCGATTTTGAGCCGAAGAGGGAGTTCGTGGCAGAGATCTTGGCGGAGGAGTTCGGCAGGCTCTTCGGAGCAGAACTGGAAGAGGGGACTACCACCGATAGAGAGAGGGAAACTGCTAGGGATCTAGTCCTGAAGTACAGGTCGCAGGAATGGACTTTCAGGAGGTGATCGGATGGAAAGGGTCGGGGTTAAGAAG
>JBMFMY010000170.1:0-2741 GCA_049970435.1 Candidatus Methanomethylicaceae archaeon | reverse complement strand
GTGAAAAAGTTGATTGTGAATAGGACGCTCAGAGTCCTCGGGGACGCAACTCTGCCATTCGGCGTTGCGATATCGAAGAGTGTGGAGCCGTATCTTGGGGACGAGGAGTACCATAGGTCGACGATCTGGCCAAGAGATACCCCATACCTCATAGAGCTATGGAGCACATCGGACTAGAGATAGATATTAGGGGGATTCTGCTTAACAACCTAGACCACATGATCTCAGAGGGAGTCTTACTCTACTCGAACGAGCTTTTCGGGCATCCTGTTGGGAGGAACCTCAATCCCTCAAAGGGGAGCAACAACCCTGTGCCCTTGAAGAACCCGGCTCAGTATTGGAGCCACTGGTGTGATCCATACTTGAACAGATTTGTTAGAGTGGCATAGGTTAGAGGAGTATTGGGTAGAGTAGATTCACTCCCCGCTCTCGTAAGGAAGTCTCCTGCCTCACAGCTTAGACTCGCAGCCATGCGCACTTAGCGGCCTAAAGGCTGGTATACCTCGCCTCGTCATCTCGTCATACTGCGAAGGACAATAATCTGTGAAGGCCAACTCGCAAAGTTAAAAAGCAGGGTCTTTAGGGTTATGATTTCATGAAGTGGTGCCAGTGCAGCCCAAGTATGCCTCAGAGTTAATAATGGCATCTCTTGCAACACTCTCAATACTGCTCTTGGTGGTTGACTTCACCATTCCGCTGGAACCAGCTTGGAGGGATCTCATATATTCTGCAGACTTTTTGATTTGCCTGACCTTTGCGATCGATTTCGCCTTTGAGCTGAGATCCGAGAAGAATAAGCTGAATTACCTGAAGTGGCACTGGGTGGACCTTTTGGCGCTTGTGCCAGCCTACGTCTTCGCTTTTTTCGAGACCATAGCTCTTATAGGAGCAGGGCTAAGGTCCCTTAGGTTCATCAGGTTGGCGAGGTTCCTGGCGGTTGTGCTCAGGATGAAGAGGAGCAGGATGCTTTTTATTGGAGAAAAACCATCCAAGCGTGATCTCTTGACCTACATATCCGCCGCCAGCCTCATCTCAGTCTTTTACTTGATCTTCCTCCCAGATCTCCAGTCTATACCGTACAGCCAGTACGTAATCGAGTCGATCCTATCCTCACTGATCCTTTTGGTCGCGCTAATCCTGTCAGAGCTCGTTTATGTCCTCCTAGTCTCCAAGATCGAGGAGATCCACTCAAGGGTCTCCGTCGGGAGGCTCGTCAGGATAGTATTCATACTTTTGGCTGTAGCTGCAATAATATCCTTTATATTCAAAGAACTGATCATATTCGTAACTTCCTTCGGCGTTATAGGTCTGATACTTTCATACTCCCTCGCTCCAGTGATATCGAACTTCTTCGCGTGGGTCTATATCAACATCAAAAAAACATACATGATCGGAGACAGCGTTAAGATAGGAGATGTGAGAGGCATCGTCACCGACATCGGGTACCTCATGACGACCTTAATAGAGATAGGGGATGAGTCGTCCTTTTGGTCGGTGACCGGAAGAGTGCTCACGATCCCCAACTCCACCATCTTCTCAGAGACCGTGGCAGTCTACGGCAGCCGACTTTCACCTGTCAGAGTGGGCGCAGTGACTTTTAATCTTGCCTACGAGAGTGACCTCAGTACTGTCAGAGAGATAATGGTGAAGTGTGTGAGTGAGTATATTCGCCCAGAGGTGGAGAAGATGCTCCAAGCATGCGAGGCGAACGGCTGCGCTCCGATTTTTAAAGAGGTGATTGAGGCTGGACCGAGGGTGGTCTTCACTCCGGAGGCGAGCTGGATCAACGCGACCGTCCTCTATCCTTACCCCCCTTCGAAGCTGGTCAGGTCTATGAGCGACCTTACCGAGATAATACTGAGAGAGATGAACAGAATGCCAGAGGTTGTGAAGTTCCCAGTTGGCAGAAGCAGGTAATATGTGCGATGGTTATTACATGGAAACTCGACAAGCCCACAGTTTTAACCGTGGGATGAATTGTCGGTGAGTTTAATATATACTAAGTCTTGATGGCGAGTCGCCTATGAAGGCTGGAAAGCTATAAAAGCTAAGAACCTCGAACTTCGAAAGGGAAAAGAGGAACTTTTAAGGCGTGGATACCAGAATTGGTAGCGCTGCCTCGGAGGCGATAAAACTGTACCGATGTATTCAGCGACAAGACGACAAGCAGATAGGCTTAGGGCTTAAAGATTTGATCCAAACATGGAGTATCCGCTAATTCTCAGAAGGGATCTCTAGAGCAAACAAAGTTGACACCATATCGGCTCAAGATACCTGTTTATGGGATTAGAGGAGGAATCAACGTTCCTACAAAGACTTATGAACCAATAACTGATGGTATGTAAAGAAGCAAAGATAATCAGAAAGACGATGAGTGGTTCGTCTGTACAACAGTTGAGAAGGAACTCAGAAAAAACCCTAAATCTTTTTAGCTGTGGATTTAGGCATATGATGGATTATTACAATTCAACTCTAGATGGGTCGCTACAATTCAACTCTACTGACAAGCCAAAGTTCTATGGAAAAGAACTTAAGGGTCAAAGGGCACTACTTCTACCCCAGAAGGTCTTTAGCACTGAAGAATGCATACAGAACCATAAAGAAGATTGCATAAGGAGAAAAGTGTAACAGATGAAATCCTGCAAGGATAAGCAGGTCAGCAGTCAGCGAAGCTCTAGAAAACGGCTCAATGACTGTTCTTGGAGAGCTAAAAGGGATAAGAAGGAATGGCAAGGGCAGAA
>JBMFMY010000169.1:0-2752 GCA_049970435.1 Candidatus Methanomethylicaceae archaeon | reverse complement strand
ATATGGTTTGGCACCATCACCACAACATTCCTGGATATTTATTCAGCAAACATGTCGTTAATCAATATCTTTCCAAAATTGAAAGAGTGGCAAGGAAGTGTTATAACTGGAATAGCAGGCATAATCATCGCTTTCCTTCCGTGGCTCGATGCCTTTGTACAGTTCCTATACATAATTGGGGCGGTCTTTGTGCCTCTGTTTGCCATAGTTGTCGCAGACTACTTCTTGCTCATGAAGAGAAGATACAGCATTCAAGATCTTTATCTGCCTTCGGGGCGTTACTGGTTCAAACGGGGCGTAAGTCTTGTTGCTTTGGAAGCATGGATAATAGGGGTGGCGATTTACTACGGTGTGCAACAGGTATCACCTGATCTCGGGGCTACGCTCCCGTCCTTCATTGCCACGTCTATAGTATACTTCATTATGAGAAAAAGTCTCGGCGATTTCTGAGATCCTAACATGCCCGAGCTAACATCGAGTTAAAGCACTAGGTTTTCCGAACTCTCATGGTAAACAAATTTAAGCATGTTCGGGTTTAGGAAAACGCATGGCACGGGTAGTAATCGTCAGGGAACTCGTGAAGGAATACCCCGGCAGAAGGGCTCTTGATGGCGTGTCTTTTGATGTTGAGGAGGGCGAGATCTTTGGTCTCATAGGACCAAACGGTGCGGGGAAGACCACAACCCTAAGGATTCTCGCTACAATCATAAAGCCGACATCAGGGCATGCAGAGATCTGTGGAAAGGATGTAGTTAGGGAAAGTGGAGAGGTTAGGAAGTATATAAGCTACCTTCCAGAGGAGGCAGGTGCATACTCCAACCTCTCAGGTCTGGAGTATCTCAGGTTTATGGCATCCTTTTATTACGATAATGAAGAAGATGTCAAAAGAGCGGTGGAGGATGCACTCGCGATATCCGGTCTAGGGGATAGGTTGAAGGAGAAGACCTCGAATTACAGTAAAGGCATGAGGAGGCGACTTCTTCTAGCAAGGACCCTAATGGTCAGACCGAAGCTCGCCATTTTAGACGAGCCAACTTCTGGGCTGGATGTAACACATGCCTACCATCTTAGAAGGACAATCAAGTCTTATTCAAAGGACCATGGTACAACGGTTTTGATCTCCAGCCACAACATGCTCGAGGTTGAATACCTGTGTGACAGGGTTGCCCTCATCGACCAAGGAAGGATCGTTGAGATCGGTAGCCCAGATTCGCTGAAGAGCAAATACTCCGCAGCCAATCTGGAAGAGACCTTCATGAAGGTGGTCGGTTATGCCCAAGGGGCTTAGGCTTCTAGTGACTAAAGAGGTCAAGGACCTGCTCAGGGATCCTAAGATCCTCATTGGGATGATCTTGTTCCCAGCAGTCATACTTCCATTGATGGGGGCAGCCATAAACATCTCGACCGGAGCCTTGGTGGAAAAGAGCTCTGGACCTATGGTAGTGTATATCTTGGACGAGGATGGGGGCACAGTATCCCAGAAGATCAAACAATTTCTCATGGACAACAAGGTCGATGTTGTCCCAGTGGTAGGATCCTACGATGAGGCGATAGGGAAGGTAGCAAGCGGTGGGGCACTGATAGTGCTACCACATGATCTATCGGAGAAGATAGAGTCTGGAACGAAGGGAGAGATTCTAATTTACTATGGTTTTAAAGATTTCTCAATACTCGAGTCCCTAAATGCACAAAGATTGGGCTCGTTACTGAGCTCCTTTGAAGATTTCTTGGTTAAAGATCTTTTGTCGGAAAAAGTACCGAACACGGATCCAAACTCAATCCTAAATCCCCTCTCAGTCAGTGAAAAATCAGTAATAAAAGGAACCGCGCAACCGATATCTCCCTACGTTTTGATGAATCTCGTGAGGACGCAGGGCTTGATGGGACCGCTGGTGATAATGATAGTCCTTATACTCGCGATGCAGGTGGCCGCAACTTCAATCGCGATCGAGAAAGAGGCAAAGACCCTAGAGACCCTGCTCACGATACCTGTCAGCAGGTTGAACATACTGTTTGGTAAACTCGTTGGCTCTGTCACGATAGCTTTGCTTGCGACTGTCGCTAACGTCTTCGCATTTACCTATTACATAGGCACGATAACATCCCAAGCTGTGAGTTATATCGGGAGTGTTGACTTGGCAAGCGTTGGACTGATACCACCTCCAGAGGGATACTTACTGCTAGGGCTGACTCTTTTCGGTGCGCTCGTCTCCGCATTAGCCTTGGCACTAACTCTTGGAACATTGGCACAGGATGTGAGAGGTGCACAGTCCATAATAGGGATCATCATAGTGCCAGTATTCCTCCCGACGATCTTCCTGATGATAGGCGACATGCACACGCTTCCTTTTTCGATTCAAATGATCTTATACGCAATACCATTTACCTATCCGGTTTTGGCTTCGCAGTCCCTTCTCATTGGAAATTACGGACCAATATTGATAGGACTGGTCTACATGGCTTTTTTCACTTTCTTCACACTCTACGTGGCTGCGAGGGTCTTCACGACAGAAAAAATAATGACTGGGAGGCTGTCCCTGAAAAAGCGAAGGCCTTAGATCAATCGAATCAAATACTATAGGGCGTTCAACTCATCATCGACATTCTCAGGACGAGGTGGAGGAGAATGTGACGAGGTTTTGCGATGCCTCAATGCGGAATACTCTGCCCACCCCGAGCTTCCAGCGTTCGCCTGGGGCTTTACGCCTCCAGATGCTGGTTTGAGGGGCTCACAGCTCCTCCATCCCACGCG
>JBMFMY010000168.1:0-2781 GCA_049970435.1 Candidatus Methanomethylicaceae archaeon | reverse complement strand
ACCTTAAAACAGATTCTATCCAAACCCTTCGCCTCCTTCCAGAGAGGGCGCCTGCCGCAACAAGCTCCCTCTCTATCTCGCTGGCAAGAGTCCTCGGATTGTCGTGGAAACCTACCACCGAAACGTTCAGTACGACCACATCGCCCTGCTGGCTTATCTTCAACCCCCCGTACTTTAAATCCTTCCCCTCGACCACCTTTCTGACTATCTCTTCGAGCGCACCTTTATCTTCAAAAGTCTGCACCTTCTCGTAGTAGTCGTAGAGCATCGCGGCGTACATGAGTACCTTCTCCACCGCAGTCCTATCATCACCGTATCTCTTGAGAACTTGGTGAATGCCCTCGAACCCCTCCCTCCCGTGCACTGTACCATCCATAGCCCTGGCTATCTGCCTCTGGACGAATGCCTCTACGAACGGTAGCGGCTTCTTAGTCTTGACCATTCTGTATATGGTCTGGAGTTGCTTCGAGCCCATCCCCGACCTAACGGCAACTTTTGCCAGTTCCTCACCCTCCTCCTTGAACCTCTTCTCTTCGGACAATTTCAACCACCCTTGAAAGTCTTATAAATCAGGAACGCGTCCGCCAGAAGTTGGTTTCTCAAGCCAGATAGCAACTGCTCGCCCTCCTTCCAGCCTATTATTCTTCTTCCCATCTGATGCTTTATCAGGGCCTCAGCGAAATCGAGATCCCTTACGGAAGCTGCCACGATCATTCTGAGCTGGGAGGATGTGACCCCTCCTCTACCCATGAACTCCACCAGACGGAGGATCTCGTCCAGCTCCTCCCACGTGCGGACCCTCCCTCCCCCAACCTCTCCGACCCCTCTAATGAAGTCGTAGGCGACTCTGCCCTTCCCCTCCTCCTTCGCCCTGCGCAGGAGCTGACTACTGGACTCAAGACCGGCGTAGACGGGCAGGCTACAGTCCATGATGGTCACACCTGCAGAGAGGGTGCAAGTACCGGCGGTGCCCTCTTTGAACTCCCTCGCAAGCTCCCTCGCCGCCCTGAGGGCAACTTCCCCTGGAACGAAAGCCAATAGGTCGTCTCCTCCAGCGAAGACTGTGCCGGACCTTCTGCTGAAGCTCTCTATTATCTTAGGGAAACGCTCCTCGCATAACCCCTTTAGAAATCCGCTGACCGTGGATATCCTTGAGGGAGTGCTGGCCTTCCCGAGCTCGGCGAAGAACGACCCTCCGAGGACCCTCCCTATCCCGTCGCCGTCCGCCCTTATGCAACCAACGAGGTTTTTCCTATCTTTCAGGTCCTCGAGCCAGACCCCTCTGCCTTTATTTCTCAGATCCCAACAGCTGCTGCAGAGCCTCTCGAATCTCGGGGAGGCGTCCAATGTTAGTATTCTAAGGGGATCCTCCTTTTCGGAAGGGAGCCTCCTGCAGACGTCGCAGACCTCTGTTCCCTCCTGGACGGACGCCTTTGGAATCAAGAGACGCCTTCCCTTCTCGGCGCGCATGCTGGACCTCGCCCTTGACCAGACTGCCCCGAAGTCCTTACTAATCCTGTCCCCTCTCTCGAGAACCTTCGTTACAGTCATAGTGACCAAGCCGCTCATGACTTCTTCGAACCTTCTCTTCATACCCTCCAAGAGTGAATCCGAACGGTTGCCAGGGGATAGGGCGAGTACGCTCCCGCCAGACGCAAACACTACGCATTCCGGACCCAGTTCACACTTTATATAATCAGCAGCCGTTTCAGTCGCTTTTTTGATAAGCTCGCTCCTCGCGTTCAGGTCTGGGAGGCGCATCGATTCATTTAGGAAGGAGGAGACTCTGTCGGCATCCCCGCTCAGCAGCGCGAACTCATAATCCTCCGGGTCGAAGCTCTTTGAGCCCGTGAGGTGGAGGCATGTGGCAAAGGCTGCGGTCAGCTTCATGTGATCCCACAACGAGACGTCGTTTATCGGCCTCCTGGTGTCAGCCGGAACCCTGTCTAATCCGACCCTGCTAAGAGTATCGAATATCTCAAAGTAGCAGCCCCTCGGATCTTCAGCAAATCTCCCCCTCAGGTCGCCCAGCTTCTGTGCTACATCTTGGGAAATATACGCGAGATCGGCTGCTCTCAGGCGGCTCACCACGACATTCTTAGAGAGGGCGTGCATCATCTCTACTGGAGGGGTCGGCAAAGCTGGACCAGGGGAGGGCTCTTCCCTTCTATCTGCGCCAGAGGCCAGATGGTCAGCAAGAGATATCGTCCTTTCGATGTCGTTCTGAGGCCTGTCAATGGCGGCGTAGGAGGGTCCCATATGGTGCCTCCTTGCGTGCAGTGCGAGATCCTCCCCTAAGATCTTTGCAACGAACTTATATGTGAAATGAGTGTGTTCGGACCAAGCACACCTATTCGCCCAGCACTCAAGCTTACCTATGTCGTGTAGTAAAGCGCTAGTTCGTATCACGTCCAGCTGGCTTGAGGCCGACATATTGAACATAAGTATCCTAAACATGTTTATAAGATTTCTTAAATTGATTATGTTCAATTGTAGATTAAAGGGATCTATTTTCTCCCACTCTTGTGAAAGAACACCAAAAACAAGATAAGGAAGTAAGTGATGTCCTTGTTGCGACTGAGACCAAGATCTTTTTGCTTAAGCTGTGGCTTGCCTCATTGATGGCAGATCCATGTCGCAGGCGGCGCATGCCTCCTCGCCCCTCTCAGGGCTCCTTATGAAGTTTCTGCCCCCGCAGTTCGGGCACGAAAAAGCCGGGTGCCCCACCTCTGTATCTGTATCTGTACCTGTGCCTGTATCTGTATCTGTACCTGTATCTAT
>JBMFMY010000167.1:0-2787 GCA_049970435.1 Candidatus Methanomethylicaceae archaeon | reverse complement strand
GTGAGTACAGCTGATGTGCTGTGAAGGCTCTTGAAACGTAGATCTTTCCCAAAAACTTCTTCGGATCTATGCGGTTCCATCTGGCAAACTCGGCGACCAGATAAGGATCAAAAGAGTTCCCTCCATCGACAAAGACGACTGGTGATCCCTGTTGAATAGAAGGACAGATGACCTGGGCAAATGCTACAAGGGACGCATAGTCGCCAAAAATTACCGCGAAATCTCCCTCATCTAGCTCTGATTTGAGCGGAAAACCGGTTGCCTTGGCAATGAGGCGGAGGCTTGGGAGTCCGCATGGCATATCAGACATGGTTAACAAGAAAAATACCCCCTACAGAATGCTGAATTTTGGCGGTCCCTCCACACTCTGAATGCCGGTTGCCCAAAGACCCGATAAGCCTTCCAAATGGAAGCTCATAGTGGACCACCATAACCAGCAAAAGATCCTACACGTCGGGAAATAAAAAGGTGCCCGAATGGTCTTTACTTAGAGAGGGACGACCGAATGTGTGCCGTTCATCATTTGTCATGAACGAGTAAAACTGACAGTTATAAAAAATCCGCAATGATCATGATCTATCGGGGCGGGGTACCACAATTCACAGAGTACATAATGTTTTTTAAATTCCTTGGATTAACAATCTCTGGTGATTCTTTGTCTATACCTGATATCCTTGACAGCATCCCTGAGTCAGGCATCAGGAGGCTCTTCGAACTCGCTAGCAGACAAAAGGACGTGATCTCCCTGGGTATTGGCGAGCCTGACTTCGACACGCCCCAGCACATAAAGGACTACGCACTGGAAGCCCTGCAGAAGGGCATTACCCATTACACACCAAACAACGGTCTCAAGATTCTCAGAGATGCCATCTCCGAAAAACTAAAGAGTGAGAACGGAATCGATGCAGACCCCGACAGAAACATAATCGTCACCGTCGGCGGAAATCAGGCTTTTCTACTTGCACTCTCCACATTCCTGAGACATGGCGATGAAGTGATAATCCCATCGCCCTACTTCGTCACCCACGCCGCAGCTGTGAAGCTGGTCGGCGGAAATGTTGTAGAGTTGAAGACAACAATCGAGAAGGATTTCAGGATAATCCCCGAAGACCTTAGAAGCGCAGTTACAGAGAAGACTCGCTGCATAATCATCAACTCTCCTAATAATCCCACAGGGGCTGTACTGACGAGGAGAGATCTTGAAGAGATAGCAGACGTAGCAGTGGAGCACAAAATAAAGATAATCAGCGACGAGGTCTACGAGAAGCTGGTGTACGATGGAGCCGAGCATGTGAGCATAGCCTCTCTCAACGGCATGTCAGACTTGACGATCACCGTGAACAGCTTCTCCAAGTCATACGCCATGACTGGTTGGCGTCTGGGATACGCCGTGGCAGAACCTTCGACGATTGCAAAGATGGTAAAGCTCCAGATGTACACGGCTGCGTGCCCTGTATCATTTGCACAGTACGCCGCGGCAAGAGCTCTCCAGGATCCCCGGAGCAAAATCGCAACAGAGTCTATGAGAAAGGAGTACCAGAGGCGAAGGGACTATCTTTACCGGCGCCTCTCCGAGATTGATGGGTTCCATGTCAACAAACCCATGGGTGCCTTCTACATATTCCCCAAGCTCAGGCTCTCAGACGATTTATCCTTTTCCGAGAGGCTCCTGAAAGAAGGACGGGTCGTGGTCGTCCCAGGATCTGCCTTTGGGACATACGGCGCAGGACACATTCGGCTGTGCTATGCGACCTCTCTCGAAAACCTTGAAGAGGCCTCTAACAGGATAGACTCGTTCATACGAAGGATCAATCGTGGGATTTGAATCTAGCGGCACATTCTTTTATTCTCTCGTTTTCACCAAAAATTGACCTCATCTGTTTGAGCTGTCTTTTTTCCGACTCACTTTCTGTAAAATTTCATCCATATATAATACGTCAGCCCCGATATCACAAATCCGTAGTACCACACAAGCTCAAGCCCTGGTAGTGGGATGCTGAATGCATAATAGAACTTTCCTTGGATTACTGCTGATATGTACTGCCCTATTATTCCAATTGCGAATGATCCGATCCCTGCCCAGAAAACCCCATTTTGGTACATCGAACTGTTGTGGTCGTTGTACAACTCCTCTACAACTATTCTCCTCTTTCTTACGATCCAATAGTCAAAGATCATGACTCCAACAACAGGACCGAGGAACATGCTGTAGTACCAAGTTATGTTGAGCAGCTGGTAGGCTATCCCCAGAGAGTCCTTGATATACCATGGGGCTATGAAGAATGAAATCACAGTTACAATTACCAAGACTCTGTTCCAAGAAAATTTGAATATTCTGATGAAGGCGTTCATCAGTCCTGGGAGGTACCCCGTCAGTGCCGTGGTTCCCGTAGCCAAGAATGAGAAGAATAGACCTAGGACTCCCAAAGCCGCCGTCGGGGAGTAAATCGCAATTATGTCTATCGGGCTGAGGTTGCCCCCTGCCAAATAGGTGCCAACATATCCCAAAGCTGTGCCCACTACTTGAGGCAATACAAGCCCCAAAATATGACCGTAGGCGAGCGCTTTAGTGGATTTGTTGTACCTGCAGATGTCGCATATGTTCGGGACTATCATACCCCACCATGCGGTCTGTATCGCAGTGTTCAACAAAAACTCCGAACTCAGCCATTGTACTCCGCCTTCCCATACCGGTATAGTCTTGTGTGCAAACTGCGGGTTTCACTCTACATAGGCACATGTAGGTATGCATCAGCATACCTATCGTATGCATAGTAGAGCTTGGGC
>JBMFMY010000166.1:0-2853 GCA_049970435.1 Candidatus Methanomethylicaceae archaeon | reverse complement strand
GCTGACTCCCTCACCGCCAATAAGGCGGTGGCGGAGTTCCTCACAGCCGCCGTCATGGGAGACGGGAGTATACAGACTAGAGAGGTGACGCTGACCATAGGCAAATTCTCCACGAGGGGAGAGGAGGACGAGGCTGGTGAAGACCAAGGTCTACCAATCTCGGCGTAGACCAGAACCCTTCTTCAGCAGTTCTAAAATAGGTAGGTTTTCTCCTTTAGCTCAAATATGATCCAAATCGAGTACTGGGATAAGGCTCCGGACCGAATTGGGACTCATACTCAGATTATTAGAACCGCAAAGACCAAGAGTGTTAAGAATAGCATTATCGCCACATGTTTGAGCCCGGCAGAGAGCGTTCCTTCTCCCATCTTTCCCGTAATCAGGCCAGAAGATACTGCCTGAACTACAGTAAGGTAAAAGAATATCCTCCTGTAATCCTCATATCCTGCCTGCGCCCTAAATATCACAGTCCCGCTCAGCCCAATTATCGGCATGAAGAACTGGTTCAAAAGTATCATTATTGTGACGACAAGCACTCCAAAGGCAATGTATGTCACACCAACATACATCCGCATCGCCGACCTCCTTTCTTGGTTGATCAACTGTATGCTCTTTATATAGTCCGCCAAGCTCCTGATAACCTTGGAAACATCCCCGCCGAACCTGCTAGTCTCTGATATGACTATGCTCACTTTTTTAACAAGATTTGAATCAGTCCTTTCAGCAAAACCTTTTAATCCCTCTTCAAGACTCTTGCCGAGCTTTACCTGGGCGAGTACGCGTTTCAGCTCTCTCGAAGCCACTCCGTAATCTTTAGAGGCTGCGCTCTGTAGCGCCCTTATAAAGCTCATGCCGGAAAGCTGCCCCTCTACTATATCGTAAAGAATATCGGGCATCCTCTCTTCTATAGAATTCCTCCATCTGAACTCTAGATAATCGAGTGTGGCTATGGGAAATAGGACTGTAATCATCGCGATGACCATTATATAGTCCCCAAGCCTCGTGCTCATGGCGCTCACTATGTAACCTACAAGCCCAACAACAGATCCAGACAAAATAGTAACCACATAAAGCGCGTACTTTTCCTTTCTCTTCACATACGGCAAGGCTACTCCTCCTTCGGAACTGTTACATCTATAAGCAGAATCAGCACTACTGATATGATGGGGATTAGCAGAAAAGCCGTGAAGTACAACCACAACATCACATTAATCCCTCCCCCTCCAACCAGAGACATCGTAGAGAGCATTATTACCGTCACCAGGGGCAGGACTATCCCTGCCGTGACATAAACCTCTGCGAGGACGCCGAGCTGATCCAGCCTCCTCTTTAAGGTAATCCTCCTCATCCTCATGAAGTACCTTGCCTGCGTGTAGAGGTACCTCTTCAGATCTCCGCCAGTCCTGCTGACCATCAGGATCCCTTTCAATAGATCAGAGAACTGCCTTGAGGGGGTCTCTTCAGCCTTCCTCTGCAGCGCTGTGTAGAAGTCCTCTCCCGTGATCTCCATCCTCCTAACAACATCGGCTATCTCATCTCTTATCACTGGATCCACATCGGATGTGGAGATGCTCCTGAAGATCCTCTCTGGAGCGACCCAGGCAGCCGAGAGTATGGCCATGTAGTTAACTACAAAGTTGAGCACCCTCTCAACCCTCCCCTTCCTGCTGCTGGCGAGCATGCTCGGAATCATATACATCACCCAGAAGGCTATTCCGGTTGCAAGCACGCTCAGACCCAAGCTCCCTGTAACAGCGTATAAGGGGGTCATCCTCATTACTAGGATCAGCAAGGAGGCGGAGAATGATGATATAAATACTACCGTTGTGACCAGAAGCATCCTACTTATATACCTTGGGAGCGAGACCTTCATCCCGGCTCTTTTTATGTCGACCCCCAGATCCTCAAAGTAAACTTGGATCAGCTCGGACCATCTTCCAAAAAGTCTGAACGCTAAAGCATAAATGCTGGGCAATCTAAGGTTAAAGCGCTTCTTCATTCAAATCCCACGGAGGCCTTTTTTGTGGTCTCCTCCAAGCTTTCCACCAAGGCGCGCTTGAAGAGCCCCTCACTATCCGCATAGTACTCCCTCATGACATTCCCTATCTCCATATACCGCCTCATCCCCTTCTTTATCATCCAGTTGAGGACAACTTTCCTCTTATTCACCTCCGATTTTACATCCTCGGGTCTCATCCCCTTCTTCTCTGCGATCCTCTTGAGGACCTCGCTCTCCCCCTCTAGTAGATGGCGATCTGTAGAAGGATCCCACCTCACAATGTTGTTGAGAAATATCTCTTTGCTCTGGCTGTCATACCCCTTTATCTCCGAGACCCTGAGGGTCCTCCTGGCAGGTTTATCCCCTATCTTCACCCTGCTCTGGACTATTATGATATCCAGTAGCCCGATCAGGGGTCTTGGGACGTTCATAGGCTCAGACTCCAGCCTGCTTATGACCTTCTCCGGCGTGTCAGCGTGTATTGTCGCCTGGACTCCGTGACCTGTCGCCAATGCCTGGAAGAGTGTGAACGCCTCCTCCCCCCTCACCTCTCCGACTATTATGTAATCTGGTCTCTGCCTCAGCGCATTCTTCAGTAGCTCAAAGAGTGTAATGTCGCTAGTCTTCCTCCCGAAGCCTGTCCTAGTTGCCATTGGGATCCAGTTGGTGTGGGGCAGGTTCAGCTCTGGAGTCTCCTCTATAGAGACTATCTTCATGTCCGGTCTTATGAACATGGATGTGCAGTTAAGCATTGTGGTCTTTCCTGAAGCTACCTCGCCGGCTATGAGTATTGAGCTCTTATTCTCTATCGCAAACCAAAGATACGCCGCTACTTCTAGCGAGAGCGTTCCAAG
>JBMFMY010000165.1:0-2863 GCA_049970435.1 Candidatus Methanomethylicaceae archaeon | reverse complement strand
CCAGATAGACCTCTTCTTCGAAGGCTAGAGGAGTATGGCATAACCCTCAAAGAGCTTATCTCTACAGCCATGAAGCTATACGTCCCACATCCAAACTTCTCTAAGAGTGAGGCGGAGAAGATCTTTGAGAGACACCTCTTGGAGGTCTTGAGTGATATAAATGTGGCGTCATTGGTTATGGCCGCCATGAGATTGGATGATGATGGGAGGAGAGGGCTGATACCAGGTATGGACAGCCAAAAGTTCAACAGCGATCCCGTCGACCTTGTAGCGGATGAGATCTTGGGGATTTCCATAGCTATGTACATAGCGGGTTACAATGGGCTCTTTGAATTTTACAGGTTTGATCGGGAAAAAAAAGGGATCCTGAGCAAGCTCCCACCGTTTCTTGATGATGCTATAGGGGGACTTTTGGCAGGTATATCGAGCAGAATGTATTCTGAGATGCTCAAAAGGGGTTGAAGATGGGGGCAGTAGAGGGGTTAAGGGCTGCCCTATCCTTTTTAACGGTGCTTCCAGTTGGATCTGGTAACATCGATGAGATGGCAAGGCATGCCTACTTCTTTCCCCTTGTGGGCGCCTTGATCGGAGTAATCAGCGGGGGTTTGGGTTTTCTGCTCTTCCACGTGCTCCCCTCGCTTTTAGCAGGCCTCCTAACACTTCTCGTACTCTTACTCATCACAGGCCTATACCATCTGGACGGTGTTTTAGATCTTGGTGACGCGCTGATGTTCAGGGGGGATAGAGAGGAGCGTCTAGAAATCCTCCACGACAAAAACCACGGGATTGGTGGGTTAACAGCTCTCTACTTTTCGCTCACCATAACGGTAGCAACAATCGCACTCATCGGAGAGCGTATCCTTCCGGCGCTTATTATGGCAGAGAGTTACGGGAAGCTTTCTATGGTAATAGGGGGGTTTTTAGGGAGACCTCATACCAAAGGAATTGGAAGTAGATTCATCTCGAAAATGAGGGAGGGCGGTTCGAAAATTTTGGTCTTGGGGATTGCGATATCTGCGATGGTGAATCTCGCCCTCGGGTTGCCGGTTTTGATGGCGCTTGTACTGTTTTTCGTTTCGCTCTTTTCGATTGTTTGGACGAGGTGCCTGATCTCAATATTTGGATGTATTACAGGAGACATGCTTGGTTGCATGAACGAGATCTCGAGGCTTATCTCTCTCTTCTTATTCCTGATCTGCGGGGTGAGGTGATTGGCTCTCGTAGCTCTCGTTATGGCAGGTGGTAGAGGAGAGCGCCTAAAAAGTGATGTGGAGAAGCCACTACTGGCGATCGGAAGAAAGCCAATGATCCAGAGGGTTATAGAGGCCCTATTGGCATCCCCTTCAGTCAGCAGAGTTGTGGTAGCGATCTCTCCCAACACTCCCAAAACCCGAGAGTACTTACGTTCGATTAAGGGCATCACAGTATTGGAGACATCAGGCACAAGCTACCATGAAGACATGAAGGAGGCAATCCGTCGCGTCCAGGCCGGACACTTTCTTGTACTCTCAGCAGATCTCCCGCTTATAACACCAAATGTTGTGGAAGAGATAATAAAGAGGTATTTTGAGATGAAGAAACCAGCCCTAACGGTTGTTTTACCGCTCGATAAATACTTAATGTACGGCATGGAAGCTACATATGTTATAAAGATAGATGGTATAGAATACGTACCCTGTGGGGTAAATGTTATTGACAGAAGTAGGGTAGAGGAGCCATACATCGAGGAAGCTTTTTATGTGCCAAACACCCCTGGAGCCTTCATAAATGTAAACACCCCTCAAGAGTATATTAAAGTTAAGAATCAAGTTCAGACCACCATCAAAGATGCAGGAGTTGATGATCTTGAGAAGGGCTTATGACATCATAACATATTTTTATGAGGAAAAAGGGAGGGATTTCTTAGATCGTATCAGAGGGAAAAAACCGCTATTTATCTGTGTCATCGGTACTACTGAGACAGCAAAGATACTCGGCATATCGGCTGCTGGCGCAAACCCGCAGATCACAGACTACACGCCGCCTGCAGATGTGGAGCTGCTCTATTATGGAAGGTGTAAGTGTATAAAGAGCATCCCTGTAACGCCGGACGGCATACCCACTCCGGCTATAATAACAATGTCTGCTCTGAGGCTTGCAGATATACCATATATTGTCCTGAATGCAGGCCTCAAGGTTAAGCCTAATACGCCTTATATTGAGATCGGTGGTAAGCCAGGAAAGGACATAAGGACAGGGAGAGCTGTTGAGAACCCAGAAGAGATATTCGAAAGGTCATTCCAAATAGGCAGGAGCCTGTCTGGGATAGCAGACTATTTGGTGGTGGGGGAGAGCATCCCCGGAGGCACAACAACCGCCCTTGCGGTACTTCTCGCGATGGGGGTTAAGGCTGCTGGAAAAGTGAGCAGTAGTATGCCAAGAAACCCTCATGAACTAAAGCTCAGGGTTGTGGAGGAGGGAATGCGTGCTTCCGGCATTTCTTTTGGGTCTATGAAAAACAACCCATTCAAGGCGGTATCGGCTCTTGGGGATCCTATGATCCCTGCAGCTGCAGGGGTAATATCTGGTGCTGCTAAACAGATACCGGTAATTATGGCTGGTGGAACTCAGATGTGTGCTGTGTTGTGCTTAATTAAGTCTGTCCTGCCTAGCGTGATGCACAACCTCGCTATAGGGACGACAAAGTGGATAGTTGAGGACAGGAGCTCTGATATATGCGGGCTAGTATCACAGATCGGCAACGTACCAATTATCGCTGCTGACCTGGACTTCTCAGCCTCTAAGTTCAGTGGACTCAGGGCATATGAGCTCGGAGTAGTAAAAGAAGGCGTGGGCGCAGGGGGATCGAGTATAGCAGCAATTG
>JBMFMY010000164.1:0-2866 GCA_049970435.1 Candidatus Methanomethylicaceae archaeon | reverse complement strand
GGTATCACCTCTCTCCTCATCAAGTCGACCGATCTTACAGGTTCCCTCTTGGAGATCTCTCCTTTCTTAAAGAGCTTCTCTATGAATTCGGTTGGCAGTAGATGCACCGTCTGTAACACCCAACTCGTCGAAGCTGACAGGTCGAAGTTGCAGTCCGAGGAAATCCCAAATATAAGCCCTCTCTGGCTGTGTCCCAAATGTGGAAAGATTTATTGGCATGGTAGCCATTGGAAGGGCATAGAGGAGCGCATTAAGGCTATAAAAAGGTGATAGTGTTGTTGACTTTGGAGGAGGGCACTTTTCTCGTCAGGCTTGCCAGATCAACAGTTACGAAGTACCTGATCGACTCCATCAAGCCTTCTCCTCCTTCGCCTCCCAGCCAAAGACTCTACGAAAAATCTGGAGCCTTCGTGACCCTCGAGAAGCTTGTCGGTAAAGAGCGACTCCTGAGAGGTTGCATAGGATATCCTTTGCCCCACCTCCCCCTCATAGAAGCGGTCATGGAATCCGCGATAAGCGCCGCCGTTGAGGACCCGAGGTTCCCCCCGCTCAGAAAGGATGAGCTCAAGGAGGTGGTCTTCGAGGTGAGCGTGCTGACGCCCCCTGTTCTATTGAGTGTGAACAACCCAAAGGAGTACCCAAAGAAGATCAAGGTCGGCAGGGACGGACTGATCGTCGAGATGGGCTTTTATAAAGGGCTTCTTCTTCCGCAGGTTCCCGTTGAATATGGCTGGGACGAAGAAACCTTTCTCTCCGAGTGTTGCATGAAAGCCGGCCTCCCTCCAGACAGCTGGATATCGAGTAATGTCAAGATATACACATTTACGGCTGAAGTGTTCACCGAACTCTCTCCTGGAGGCGAGGTAGTTAAAAAGAGCTCATTTAGCTCATTTAATTTTTAGGGATCTCTCCATGAGGATATACTTCGCTCCCTGTGGAATAGCTTTAGGACATGCTGGAAGGTGCATCCCGGTAGCCAAATATTTCAAAAGCCGGGGAGACGAGGTTTTCTTCTCAACTTATGGAGAGGCCGTGGAATTTGTAAAAAAAGCCAACTTTCCCGTCGAGGCCGTCCCGCCACTTAAGTTCTACGAGAAGGAGGACGGAACTTTTGACTTTAGACGGACGCTCTCAGCGGGTCCGAAGAGCCTCCTAGTCTTCTCACAGCAGGTCGGAGCTGAGCTTAACCTCATTGAGCACTTCAAGCCAGACCTCGTTGTTTCAGACAGCAGGCTCTCGACAGTCTTGGCTGCAAGGATGAGGAGAATTATTCCAGTGCTGATACTACACCAGCTGAGGATAATGATCCCGCACTCGAGACCCATCAAGGGGAAAGTAAAACAGGTCATAAAAGGGTACACCGAAAGACTTGGACTAGAGATATTGGGAAGCATGTGGAAGCTAAGCAAGGTAATAATAGTCCCGGATTTCCCTCCACCATTCACAATCGCTAAGGCTAATGTAGCCCCCTCATACCAGTACATAAAGAAGCTAAAGCTGGTCGGTCCGATAATCCCGAAATACCCTGAGGAGCTCCCTCCTAGCGACGAGATCAAGAGGAGAATAGGCTTGGATGATCGACCACTGATCTTTGCTGCCATGAGCGGCACCCTTGCCGAGAAGAAGTACATCTCAGACCTCCTTCTAAGGATCTTCGACGAGTTCCCTGATTCTTACAATGTGGTGCTAAGTAGGGGATACTCTGAAGGCTCCTTCGTGGAGAAAAACCTCCCAATAAACTCGAAGAGGCTGAGGGTTTACGACTGGGTGGATGACCGATACCTCTACCTAAAGGCATGTGATCTCCTCATAACAAGAGGCGGGCACAACACCGTCTCAGAGGCAATATACTACGGCAAGCCCATGTTGATTATCCCCACACCAGCTCACTCAGAACACCAGGGCATAGCCGAGTCTTTGTCAAAAATGGGTCTCGCCATATCATTGCAGCAGCACTCGCTATCAAAGGATGCTCTATTGGCAGCCGTGAAGGAAGCACTCGAATCCTCGATTATATCCCTTAGAATAGAAGAGGCGAGCAAGTACGCCTCCCAGTTCAATGCCGTTGAGTCCATTTACAAGATTGTATGCGATCTACTTTCAAAGAGTTATGAGTAACAGTTTTGTTTTCTTGAGGTGACTTTGTTGATTTGGTGATTATGAATGGATCATGGATTTTCCAAATTTCTTGCCTCATAAACCATTCTTCGTGTATTATTCACGGTATTAAATACAGGGAAATATTTTGTAAAAGTTTCCCTATATGAAAAACTAAATATTGGAAGAAGGATTTGTCCAGATCTTTTATCTATTAGTACTCTATTGATTACAAAGATGGGACCCCAGAAAATCCAAAACTTCAGTTCTGAACCAAGGTGTTGCCTCACAAAAGCGATTAATTTGGGCTATGCCAAATTAAAAAATTAAGGCATTGATATTAGGGTCGTGGTCCTGAGAAGCCCTTCTATGTTCCTTATCTCTTCGACACGTTTGCTCAAATCCTTCATATCGTTGGTCACTATCTTCACTATCACATCATATTCGCCAAACACCACTGTGCCCTCTACGACATCTCTCACTTTTAGACACTTCTCAAGCACTTCTTTCTCTTTTCCGATCTGGCTGACGCCCAAAACATACGCTGAGAATACCATATTTAGTCCTCCAAAAATTCCTGTGATTTTTTGCACTCTAAACCTTAATAATTTTTTCATTCTCTCTATCCAAGGAAAAGATTAAAGAGGATTCTAAACCCACAAACTCAAATATTCTGTGCCCTTACAAAGCTATTATACAAGTGGGTGCCCAGAAAACCCAGAGCTTTCTGGGATGAATGGGCAAGTCTTAAATAGCATCCTTTTAAAAC
>JBMFMY010000163.1:0-2894 GCA_049970435.1 Candidatus Methanomethylicaceae archaeon | reverse complement strand
GCGGCAAGAAGAGATTAATTTTCGGCTCTCGTCCCTCTCTGAAGGGGGCTTCCCGCCGATGAAGTTAAACGGTTTGTAACTCTTTCAATTCCCTTTTGGGATTTGCTGCAAAAAAGAAATTATTAAACTATCAAACAACAGATAATCAGTGGGAAATATGGCACACGAGCAAGAGATAATGAAGATAGACTCGAAAGGGCGGATAACGATACCTGCACATATGAGAGACGAGTTAGGGATGAAGGAAGGGTCTTATGCATCGGTTCGGTTGGACAGGGAAGGAAAGAGTGTTGTTGTAAGCCTTTTTGCTGGAGCAAAGGCGAGACTTGTAGAGATGCGACTCACGATACCTGACAGACCTGGCGCATTGGCAAGGGCTGCAAGAGCCCTCAGCGAGATCGACATAGACCTTCTCAGCAGTATTTCCAGGACTATAAAAAAAGGGGAGGTCGCGGAGTGGGTGGTTGTGGCAGATGTAAGTCAACTGAAGATGAGCGTGGAAGAAGTAAAAAATAGGTTGGTTGCAGGCAGAGATGTGATATCAGTAGAGGTTAAGGAGCTGAAGTTGTAGATCTCAATACTACTCAAGCCCTAGCGCCTTCCTCTTTGCAAGGATGTGGGACTCTATTGCATCTGCAGCCTTAACCATATCGTTTTCTAGGAGAAGGTTCCCACCAGTTATATTCCTTAAGTCCTCAGTCAGCAACTTCATGAGCCTGGCGCCGCCGATTATGGGTGGAGTGGGTGAGACATGAGTCAAAACTCCGAAGGCAAGCGCAAAAACGGCATCTATAGTGGCTTTCTGTTCCATGTATTGGGGTGCTGTCACAGCAACGGGCAGATCTGGAACGTCAACATTCAGAGCCTTGGCAACCTCTGACACCAGTATGGATAGCCTTCCAGTGTCAGCACATGTGCCGAATGAGAGAACTGGCGGTATTCCCAACTGTTTGCAAAGTGATCTGAGGCCCTCACCCGCCATCTTGCAGGCTTCTGGAGAGCAGAGTCCTGCAACCTGAAGAGCCGCGTTGCCGCAACCCATGGAGAGCACGAGTATATCACGCCTAATGAGCTCTCTTGCCATGTTTACGGTGGGCAGGTCATGAGGACCATTTCCAATACTGGTGCAGGAGACTAAACCCACGACGCCCTTCAACTGACCTATTTTTATAGCATCCAGGAGCGGTGAGAGGCTGCCCCCAAGAGCAGAGAGGATCGATTCTATGGAGAACCCAACTATTGCAGATCGACTTATCGGGGGTATTCTGGTGCCCTTTCCCTTTCGTCTGACAAAGTTTTCGATTGCCAATTTTACTATCTCTTCGACCTGACTCGATACGCTCTCCGGCAGATAGTCGATGTGTTTGTCGACACCCCTTATGTTGACGAGCGGGGAGACGGAGATGAAGGTCGTGGGATACTTTGGAATATATTCCTCTAGTGATGGAGGGGAACAGTTCATGTCCATAGCGAAGACATCGACCGCGCCGGTGGCGATAAGCGGTTCTATGAAGATCCAGTTCCCCACCATTCCCACAAAAACTTCATCTGCCTCCTTTCTCTGAAGGATCTCCTGACCCGTTTCGATGGATCCGATGACTCTGATCCCCTTCGCTCCTACCTTCTTTGCTGAGTTCTGAACCTCTGCTCTTCTGCAGTACTCTATGAGCGCTATCCCCACAAACGGCTCGTGTCCGTTCACAACAATGTTCACGTATGAAGGGTCCAGTATGCCAAAGTCGAAACGCATCTCGTGAGGTTTTGGTGTTCCAAAGAGTATATCTTGACCGTACTCTAATGGTATGAGCGAGCCGTATATGCACGATAGGGCGAGCCTCATCGCTGTCTTAGCAAGGGATAAATAATCACCATCCACATTGGTGAGACAGTGAGATATGGCATCTATCTGCTCGTTTGCCGGACCTCCAGGTATTATTCCGAGTTTCTTCCAGGCAGCAATCCTCCCAGGTGTTGCGAAAGCCTCCACAGTGGGGAGGGGAGTCTTGGAGTCACTGTTTATCATTGAGAGAATTAGTTGCCCAAGCTCAACTGCGAGCCGATCAACTGGACTTCCGGCGTTCAGTCCCAATCGCCCAGCAAACGCTCGGAGTTTTTCGGTGTCAGAGATCTCATATGGAGTCTTTCCCTCTCCAGTTGCTATGAGGGTTTTGGCAACCTCTCGGGCATGGTAAGTGTAAGTCGACAACCCCATGGCGTTCCTCAAAAGCATATATCTTATAGCCATTCCATCTCCATCCATGCCACAGGCCCCTCTCTCGAGCTTGCCGGGGATTATCCTGCAGGGACCGTTGCTACAAAACTGACAGCTGAGGCCTTTAGCGCAGAATGATTTGCATCTTATCTGTTCCTGGGCGACCCACCTGTCCCATAGGTTAGTCATGCCGTCCTCCTTCAGTTTCTTATACATCTCTCTAACCGACTCATGTGCACTTATTTCTGAAGACATACGACTCCCTATTATTAATTGTATCAGATTCCTTAAAACCCTCTTGACTTTTATAAATATAAAATGACAAATTATGAACTGGTTTCATGCGGCAAATGGAAATTAATAGATTTGATCTGAGAAATTTTCAAGAGGATAAGTGAAATTCGATTTATCGCGAAGTATGAAAGTTTGCACGTCAGAACAGACTTTTAAGCGCGTATCTATTCGAAAACTCGATTAACAGTAAATGTTGACACTCTCCGCGGCTGAGGCCGGGAGGTTCTCGGTTCTTCAGCCTAATGGCTTCATCAGAGTTCTGGGCTGTGCCAAGGCAACCCATGGCATAGGCATATAGCCCATGCCCCGCTTCAAGATGTTCATGGCTCCATCGAAGTCCGCAATGCATGAATGGCCACAGTTTGGGCATCTGGAGAGGCTTCCGACT
>JBMFMY010000162.1:0-2909 GCA_049970435.1 Candidatus Methanomethylicaceae archaeon | reverse complement strand
CTCAAGCCCTGTTGGCTTCGCAGCCATCCTCGCCGACTCACAGGCAATGGAAACATTGAGATGCCCAAGGTACGGTCTCACAGTCAACGCCGCGCAGACCTGCCGCGGAGCCGAAATCATCCCATGGATCCAACCGCCCTTATCGAACAGCGCAGCCTGAACCATTTCGAGCACCCTTCTCGGGATGGCCTCAATGATAACCACGTCGGGATCCACCGGGGTCTTATTTAAAGGAGACAGCAGAGTGGCATAAACACTGCCGGCATCGAGCTGCGGCGACTCCTTTACGGTTCTAACAGCAGCTCTTAGCGAGCTGAAGGACGATTTGCTTGTGTAGTACTCTCCAGTCCTCTCATCCTCAGGCACGCTGCACAAACCCAGGGCAGCAGCACCTCTCTTGCAGTTGTGCATGTCCTCCTTAGCGTAGAAGACGTTGCCTAGCATTGCGTACTTTACCATTGCGCAGTAAAACATCGGTTTCTCCAGCTCCTTTACCTCTTGGGTCACGTCGCACGCCCTGCGTACGAGGCTCACAGCTACTGGTGGGTATTTCAGACCAAGGGCTTCAGTCAGTTTATTCTGTATCTCTTCATAATTATGCCTCATTCTGACCACAAACCTAAAACTGTTCGCATGTTATTAATAAATTAATCGGAATATTTAGATATTAGAATTTTGGGTCGTCTTTTGTTTTTCTTATCATTGTGAAATGCGCCTCAATGTTGCTGATTTTCGTATTATTGGTCTTCATACCTTTTAATTCGTGTGGTTGCGGAATGGCCGCGATCAAAATCAATCGTACAGCAACTTATATATATAGGTAACTAAGTTACTAAATCAGGGTTTTTCGTATGTGTTGCGGTGCAAAACAAGAGGACGTGAAACGAGAGAAAGAGCAGATGGAGTGCGAACCACTCTGCATTTGTCATGCGCCCGAGATAGGGCTACCCATGAGATGTGTGCCAATGAAAGAGGTCGTACTCAGGGGCTTGCTCCATCTGGGAATACTGAGCATCCTGAAGGATAAGGAACTCCACGGTTCCGGCATTCACCAGAGACTGAAGGAGAAATTTGGAATAGAACCTGCAAAGCCGATAGTGTACACAATGCTGCGGAGGATGGAGATGGCAGGGCTTGTAGTCTCTGAATGGGAAACCGGCGAAGGGGGCCCCGCAAAGAGGCTCTACAGAATCACTGAGGAAGGGCTGGATTACCTGAACGATTCTACAAGGCGTCTCGGAGAGGCTGCGAGAATTATAAAGACACTGCTTGGGGAATTAGGTGGGTCAGATGGGCAACGCAGTTGAAGCCTTCAACCTCACTAAGGTTTATGGTAACATCGTCGCTGTGGACCATATAAACTTTGATGTCCAGGAGGGCGAGGTCTTTGGATTCTTAGGACCAAACGGTGCCGGAAAGACCACCACCATTAGAATGCTGACGGGTCTAACTCCACCGAGTGAGGGGACCGCAAAGATCTTTGGGCATGACATTCGAAGCGAAATGCTCACAGCAAAAAAGTACATGGGCATTGTCCCGGAGATATCCAACGTCTACGACGATCTCTCGGCCTGGGACAACCTCATCTTCACAGCCGAGCTTTGCCAGGTCGACAAATCCGAGAGGTTGAGGAGAGCCAAGGAGTTGCTTGAAATGTTTGGTCTATACGAGCGCAGGGACGATAAGGCAAGGAGTTTCTCGAAGGGAATGAAGCGGCGGCTCGCCCTCTCTATGGGTTTGATAAGCAATCCGCGGCTGCTGTTTCTCGACGAGCCCATGTCTGGGCTGGATGTCCAAAGCGTCCTGATTATAAAAAGAGTGATTCGGGAACTGAACAAGAGGGGCGTAACCATCTTCCTCACAACGCACGATATTGAAGAGGCGAATGTCATTTGCGATAGAGTTGCTATTATGCACAAGGGAAAGATAGCAGCCATAGACGCCCCCGAGAGGCTAAAGAAAACCATCCAGAGCGTTCAGTCCATCGAAGTCGCATTCCACAAATCATCCCCTCAGATCTTGAAGGAGTTGGAGAAACTGCCCTCAATTAACGAAGTTCGGAAGGAGGGGGACAAGTTCAGGCTGTACACACACGACCCTCCGTCAGCTCTGTGGGACCTGTGGGAATACGCGAGAGCCAACAACCTGAAGCCGATAACCATAAACACGCTGGGACCCAGCCTTGAGGACGTGTTCATCAGGCTCACTGGAATTAAGGTTTCGGTGGGAAGGGAAAATCTATGAACGGAGGCAGAACCTCGATGTGGCAGATAAGGGCCGATCTGAATGCCGCGTTGGCGATCGCAAAAAAAGACATGCGGATATACTACATAAAGCCGGGGACGCTCATGTTCGGCATACTCTTCCCGCTCTTCATGTTTCTATCATTTGCCGTGGGAAAAAACGCTCCTGTGGCAGCATTAATTCCTGGGCTAATATCCATCACGGCGCTCTTCAGCTCCTCTTCAATAGGACCTATGGTGATACCCACGGAGAGGAGGGTGAAGACCTTCGAAAGACTGGTCACGGCGCCCATATCGTTCTTTTCTGTGATACTCGGAAAGACCATTGGCGGCTTTATATTCAGCACAACCATATGCGTTATTCCTCTAATAATAGGTCTTGGGTGGTTCGAAGCTAGGATCGTTAATATAGCGTCTCTCATAGCTGGACTTATGTTTCCATCATTCTGCTTTGCAACTATGGGAATAATGTTTGCATCTTTCCCGACAGAAAACCCCGGCGATGTAATGCTACTGCTGAATTTTGTGCGCCTACCGTTAATCTTCATAAGCGGGATCTTCATACCTATCGAAAGCTTGCCAGAATGGGGGCAAATAGTGGCAATATTTTCACCACTGAGTTACGCTAATGATTTAATCAGACACTCACTCGAGGGTGTAACATCG
>JBMFMY010000161.1:0-2938 GCA_049970435.1 Candidatus Methanomethylicaceae archaeon | reverse complement strand
TTGTGGAATTCCACAAGATCTCTCACGTACACGTAGTCTCGTCTCTGCATCCCATCGCCAAAGACCACTGGCGGCTTATTCTCAAGAACCACTCTCTTTATGAACTCAGTCAAAACTCTTCCATACCACTCCCTCTCCCCGTACACGATTCCATATCTGAGTGCGCACGCCCTCAAGCCGTATAAAAGTGCATACTGCTGACAGTAAAGCTCGCCAGCATACTTGCTCACACCGTAGGGCCACTGCGGCCGCTTTGGGTGATCTTCGTTTTGGGGCATTTTTACAGCCTCTCCATAAATTCCTGCAGAGGATGCGTAGATTACCTTCTTCACATTTGCCCTCCTAGAAACTTCGAGCACATTTATTGTCCCCTCGATATTTAGCCTCGCATCTCTATGGACGTCGTTTATAGCTGAGCCTATCTCTAGCTGTGCTGCTTGGTGGGATACAACTTCTACCCCCTTTATCGCTTCTGACAATGAGGAAATGTCCAGCACATCGCCTCTGACAACTTTAACATTCTTTAATCCAGCAATGTCCTCGAGGTTTTCTTCAAAGCCTGTGGAGAAATTATCATAAATAATCACATCATGTCCTATCTTTGCGAGGGACTCTGCTATGTGACTTCCTATGAAACCTCCCCCGCCTGTAACCAGAATGCGCATTACGACCGCCTAATTGGTTTTACAAATCGAATTTAATAATCCTTACTATTGGCTAAAATCTAATAAATAGCGTGGTCCCTATCACTGCGAGCAAGATCTCAAAAGCAAGAATGGAAATGGTCACGTCAACTTCATAAACCTTGCCTTTTACCCGCTTGATGATGACGATCGCAAGATGGCACACATCGCATATTTTGTGGTATGGTTTATCTAATGTCCCGTCGCTATTGACCTTGGCAAAAGCCTCGACTTTCATATTGCCCCTTGAGCCAAGAATAAAATCCATGTAATACGGTATGAATAAAAATAAGGCAAGCTTCTCCATATTACCTAGAATCGCCATGGAAGCTATTATCGTGCCAACCATATAAGTAAAGGCGTTCCCTGGAAAGATCTTTGCCGGATACCAGTTGAAGTAAAGAAATGCCAAGAGTGAAACAAGCGTTATCAGTCCGATCATCGCAACCCAGCTACTTCCAGTAGAGTACGCGACAAAGCTCATCGCCGCTATAATTATTATGCCCATCCCTGCCTCGAGCCCATTATAACCTGCTAGCATATTGAAGCCGTTAGATGCACCAACAACTCCAATTGGTACTATGAGAAATGGGTAGAGCAACCCAAGGCCCAAATCTCCAAAAAATGGCAATGAAACCGTCGACCTCCCAAGATTTGCAACCATCAGCGGTATCGCGGCAGGGAGTGTCAAGAGAGGCTTGTGCCACTGCTTCAACCCTATCTTCCATCCCAACAAATCGTCAACAAGCCCCACAAGCGTTATTATCAGAACCGTTGATAGCGTGGCGAATAGAGCCAAATTGATGGAAAACTGTTCGAGGACGAACGTGTTGATCCCCACGTAAGTTAATATCCCTCCTAAAACCCCTCCCAAAAGCGGTATTCCCCCCATTTCTGCTACTTTGGGCTTTGCTAGCTTGTTCATGTCTTCTCCGACGATACCTAACCTGTGTGCTGCAGGTATCCATTTCATTGTCAGGAGAAGTGTACTTACAAACGCAACAAGTGGTGATAGTAAGAGTATTGGGTTCAACACCCTCCCCCGATAAGCCCACCTTCATGATGCAGGTATCATAAAGGCTCTTAGATATTGTCAATATATATAAACCTAAGGGTTTACATTCTCATGTGTGGTCAGTCTATGAGAGTTGGTGTAGTTGGACTGGGTGCAATGGGGCAGAACCACGCCAGAATCTACTCCACAATTCCGGGATGCGAATTAGTTGCCGTTGCCGACATCGACGATACGCTCACTAGGAGCGTCTCAAATAAGTACGGGGCGGAGCCCTTCAATGACTACAAACTCATGCTCAAAAAAGATCTAGACGCTGTCAGCATCGCCGTACCAACGTCGCTCCACTACGAGGTCGCCTCTTTCTTCCTCGAAAATGGTATTCACTGTCTCGTAGAGAAGCCGATCACAAAAACCCTTGAGGAGGCTTATAAACTTGTTGAACTCGCTAAAAAGAAAAACAGAAAACTCATGGTGGGACACATCGAGCGCTACAACCCAGCAGTTAAGAAGATGAAGGAGATAATCGACAGTGGGATGCTTGGAAAGATCCTTATTATAAACACGAGGCGCGTGGGTCCATTCACTCCAAGGGTCGTAGATGTCGGAATCCTCATAGACCTCGCGACACATGATATAGACGTGGTCAGGTACCTCTACGGAAAGGAGCCATCAAACATTTACTCAAAATTTGGTTCAATAAAACACCCCCATGAGGATTATGCCGTCCTCCTTTTGGACTTTGGAGAGTCTACCGCCTCCATAGAAGTGAACTGGTTTACACCCCACAAAGTGAGAACTGCCGTTGTGACCGGGACTGATGGAATCGCTTACATGGATTATATGGAGCAGAGTATCGTCGTGTACAACTCGGAGTGGAAGATGGAGCCAAAAGTGGAGAAGGAGGAGCCTTTAAAGGCAGAGATAGAGCACTTCATCTCGTGCATAAAGGACGACAAAGAACCGCTGACCTCAGGAGAGGAAGGCCTCAAAAACCTTGAAGTTGCGTACCGATCTCTAGTCGGTGGCAAAAGCCGTGAGTTTGACACTCTCCGCGGCTGAAGCCGGGAGGTTCTTCAGCCTATACGGCTTCATCAGAGTTCTGGGCTGTGTCAAGGCAGCCCCTGCCATGGAGATATACTCATGGCCCGCTTGAGGATGTTCATGGGTTTCACTCTACATAGGCACAGGTAGGTATGTATCAGCATACCTATCGTATGCGTAGTAGAGCTTGGGCTTCACG
>JBMFMY010000160.1:0-3018 GCA_049970435.1 Candidatus Methanomethylicaceae archaeon | reverse complement strand
ATGGAAAGGTGCTCCTGGATTGCTTAAAGGAGTCATATTCGATCTTGATGGGGTTCTACTGAAGTTCAACCTTGATAGCAGAAAGATAAAGGAAGAGATCATAAAATTCTTTGTCCAGAATGAACTAAAAAAGAGTTTGCTGAGTCCAAAGGACAGTTTTTCGTTCATCAAAGATTTTGTGAGGGGATACTTCTCGAAGAATGGCAAAGATGAGGTTTGGATAGACGATCTTCTGAGGAAAGGAGAGGAGATAGCGATAAGATATGAGATTGAGGCTGCGAGGACAACGGATCTTCTTCCACATGTTAGGGAAGTACTCAAATCTCTCAAGGACAAGGGTTTGAAGTTGGCAGTATTTACATACAACAACTCGCAGGCTGCCAAGGTTGCGTTAAATAGGACAAGGACAATCGATTTTTTTGACGTCGTTCTGGCGAGAGACAATGTTCCTAAACCGAAGCCAAACCCAGAACATTTGAGAATGGTTCTGCAGGAGTTAAACATCGAACCCCATGAGGCGATTGTTGTTGGTGACACCGAGATGGATATAAAGCCTTGTAAAGCCCTTGGAGTAAAGGTTGTAAGTGTTACCACAGGGATAAGAACTGAGGAGGAACTAATGAAATTCGATCCAGACTTCATAATAAGTGAGCTCGACCAACTGCTGAGTTTGATAGAAAGATTCATGTCTGAAGATAACGAAGTCCAGTCTAACTGAAATCGAATATAACACAAAAAATAGACTGTGATCTTAGTCAAGCTTAAATCAAACTTAAGCGATAGTTGTTTTAGTGGTCCAAGATGGTCGGTTTGTGTTCAGTTTTGGGTTTGGGTGGAGATAATGTCGGAACAAGAGACTAAGATTTTGGCAGATCTCAAGAAAGAACTTGAGGAGAAGATCGCAAAGGCTGAGAAGGAACTCGCGTTTTTGAAGGCCTCTTTAAAACTTGTGGATGAGGCGCTCACAAAGATAAGTTTCAGACCAGCAAGCAAACTAATGGAGGAGGGGCAGAAAGTCGCGGTTGAAACGACAAAGCCCACGATTGAAGTGCCAGCTCAACAGGAACAGCCTTTCCCGATAAAATCCAAGACTGGCGAAGACTTGGGAACTTTTTATATAGGAAAGAATGCTGTGAGGATAGTGCCTAGATCGGATTTGGAGCTGAATATTAAAACTCCACCGTTCCAGTCATTCTTTTTGGACAGGGTAATTGGTGAGATGAGGAAGAAGGATGAGATAGCTGTGGATGCTGGTACCAAAGATCCCGACTCAATAATTGAATATGCCATAAAATCTGACGGGGACATCATTAAGGAAATAACAATCCGAAATGTAGACGAGGATTCAAGGGTGAGGGAGCTAAGAAGTTCAATACGCTGGACATTTGAGCGTATGCTGGAAAAAACACAGAGATCATAATATTTCAAATGGTACGAATTTGGAGCGAATTAGAAGAGTTAGAAGAGGGGAAGAGGTAGATATTCGTCACAATAGCAAGTAGATTCGCTCCGATAGGGTTAAAATAATAAAAGATAATATATAAACAAAATAAAAAATAAATAAAAAAAATAAAGAAAGTTTATTCTTTGAAGTATTTGTCTAATGTTGCCTTTAGTATGAACGAAATAACCACTGCAAAGTACCAAATTACACCGCCGGGCCATGGGATGCCGCCGAACCAGACAAGCTGTTCGGTTGGAACTGCTATTATATAGCACAGAATCCATGTCAATATGAGGCTCACGTATGAAGATCTGCTCCAGCCTCCGCGGTACCAGCAACCCTCTGGACCAAATGTATAGAGTTTCTGAAGATCATATTTCCGCTTCCGCGTGATCCAGTAGTTGGCGATCATTATACCAGCGATGGGACCGAGCAAGATCCCATAGTTGGAAGCCCAAGAGGTCATGTAGTTTGTATAATCCACAGCCTTTGCAACAGCCCACCATGGAGCCGCGAAAAATGCGATTATTGCAGCCACAACGACCGCAGTCTTCCACCTCAATTTTAATGTAGCCATAAGTATGTCGATCAGTGGAGGTGAGTTTGCCACGATGTCAGTGGACCAAGGCGCAAGGAAGGCAAAGATGAGGCCTACTACAATCGCAACTCCACCTGGAGCATATTTGAGGATGATATCCTGAGGCAAAATAGTTCCTGTAAGTCCTACTGCAGCATATCCCAGCGCAGTTCCAACGACTTGGCAAATGACTATCCCTATAAAAAGACCCAGGAAGAATGCATATTTATGTTTGGGGTTTATGCCCCTTGATAGATCGGATATGTTTAGCGCTACAGTTGCCCACCAGTTCGTTTGGACAGCCAGATAGGTCAAGAAGTTGAGGCTGAAGTATGAAGCTGTGCTCACGAATAGGTTAGGTATGTTTGGAGCGAATTGTGGAGTACTTGCCAAGAACCAGACAAGCCATATGAAATAAAGGAGCATCAGGGGACCGCCGAAGTCAGCAACTCTTCCTATCCCTCTTAGACCCAGACGCATTACAACAATGAATGAGCCAACATAGAATATGAGGGCGATGACGAGGTATGTGAAAGATAGTTGTATGGCCTGATCAGCAGGCACTCCGAGTGCAAAAAGAGCAATGAGGGTCAGTGCGTAAGAACCTGCCCAAGCCTCGATGCCAAACCACATCGTCCCTGCGAACCCTCTAAGAAGGACGGGAATATGAAGACCTCTGAAACCGAACGACTCTCTTAGCTGGACAGGGTATGGAATCCCATACTTAACGCCTACCACACCGTTTAGATACATCACTATGACTGCTGCTAGATTGCCTATAAAGGCCCCAACACAAGCCTGCCAGAAGTCCATTCCCAGACCAGCCCCGATGGGACCCAAGAAGAACATGGGGATGCATGTATTCATGCTGAACATCATGAAAGTGAAGGTCAGGGCGTTGTATTTTCGTTCTGCCATTGGTACCGGAAGAAGGTCAGGATTTTCCTTATAGCCTTGCGGAGTAATAGTCGTTTCCCCTGCCAAAAATACATATCCC
>JBMFMY010000159.1:0-3025 GCA_049970435.1 Candidatus Methanomethylicaceae archaeon | reverse complement strand
TGGAGCAGGAACCTGGAGTACCCTTAAAAAAAAGGGGAAAGTTCAGAAACGCTCCCCGAGCGCTGTGAGGGAGTAACAGGAAGGAAAAGTTGAAGCCCCGTCCGTCAGGGCGGGGAGGAGGTCACGCCGAAATAACCATTAAAACGAGTTTAGAAACGCTCTATTGATTTATCTAGTTTTTATGCGAAAGAGAATTACTTTGCTTGTTTCTACAGAAACTGTTTTAATACTCGTGGGCACTTAACCATTATCTATGGTGGTGTATTTGTGTGTCTAACGTTAATCTAGCTGAAGACTATAGAAGGTTGCTTGAAAAGTACAAAGAGATCATCATTTTAGATTCTGTGGATGCTATTATGAAGTGGGATATGGAGACGAAAATGCCTCCAGGGCATTTGAGCTTAGAAGTCAACAGCTCTCTCTGTTAAGTAAAATAGAACATAAAATGGCTATAGATCCAGAAGTGGGAGTTCTTCTAGAAAGAATAGAAAAACACCCCGACTATCATAATTTAAACGAAATGGAAAAACGGAACGTATACCTAATCAGAAAGTTTTATGACGAGTACACAAAGCTTCCTGAAAAGCTAGTCAGTGAGATAGCGAGACAACAAGCCATAGCATATGAATCTTGGAAGAGAGCAAAAGCCGCTAAAGATTTCTCCATATTTAGACCTCTTGAAAAAATATTTGAGCTGAAGATGCAAAGTGCAGAATTTTTAATGGCACCAAAAGGCATAAAAGTTCCTTATGATGCCATGATTGATTTTTTCGAACCGAAAGTTACGCAGGAAATTATTACAAAAGTTTTTGAGGAATTGAAGAGGGGAATAATCCCTATTATAAAAAAGATATGCGGTAATTTCTGAGAAAGTGGACACTTCTATTCTGAGGAGAAAGGTACCAGGCAGGGCACAAGAGGAAATAGCAAGATCTTTAGCTAAATTCATCGGTTATGACATAGAGTCAGAAAAATCAAGGGGAAGAATAGATGAAACCGAACATCCCTTTACAATTGGATATTATGATGACGTAAGGATCACCACCCACTACTACGAAGATAACTTTGCATCTTCATTATATTCAGTGCTCCACGAAGGGAGGCATGCGATGTACGAACAGAATCTCAAAAGGGAGTGGATGTACCTTCCAATAGGTTCAGGATGTTCACATGGATTCCATAAGTCTCAGTCTCGGTTTGTTGAGAATATAGTTGGGAGATCTTACGAGTTTTGGGAGTATTATCTGCCAGAGCTCAAGAAGATAACGGGCAGCATATTTGAGGATGTTAGTGTTGAGCAAATGGTGTCAGCCGTTAACGTGGTTAGACCCCCAAGATAAGAATAGAGGCTGATGAGGCGACTTACGCTCTCCATATAATAATAAGGTTCGAGTTGGAAGGTGACCTTTTTGCAGGTAAATTGAGAGTTGATGAACTACCGACATTGTGGAACCAAAAATATGAAGATTATTTAGGAGTGGAGATTGAGAACGATTCTGAAGGGGTCTTGCAGGACGTTCACTGGTCGCATGGTTACTTTGGGTACTTCCCTTCATATGCCTTGGGTAACATTTATGGAGGGCAGATTTTACAAAAAATGGATAAAGAAATCACCGAATGGCGCGAACATATTTCTAAAGGAAGATTCCAAGAGGTCAAAGAGCGGCTTGTAAATAATGTCCATGCCTATGGTAACCTCTATGATCCTTTGATCCTCATCAAGAAGATTTGTGAGGAGGAGATTACGCCGAAGCCTTTCCTTGAATATCTAGAAACCAAATATTCGAAAATATTCAGTTGATACAGTACTCTGCATAAAGCATTTATTTTTGCTATTGCAGAATCGAAGTGGGCGAGTTGGTGGGCAGCCGACGGGTCTTTTGGACCTGAGGAAACTCCACCCTCCTCGTAGGACCGCGACGCCGTGAGGCGTAGGGGGAGACCCCTGCTCTTGGAGCAGAAACGAGACGTCCGGAGGCGGATGTCCATGAGGCGGGGGTTCCCGCTGAGTATGCCCCCGGTTACGTTGAAACGGCCAAACCGCGGGGAGAAAGGGCAAATAGAGGCTGATGAGACCTACGGGAAGCCTGGGTAGCCCGCATAGTCGGATGCTGCCTAAAACAGAAGGTGGGTTACGGCCAACACGCCTATATAATACAAAAATTTTTATCTTTTCCAAATTAAGAAAAGCTAAACTAAAAAGTATGAAGAAAAATCTATCATTAATTGTGTAGGTGAAAAATGATGTACAGATCTTTGTGTGCGTTTCCGATCTTTGTGTTGTTATTGATTTCACCAACAGTTTATGCCCAAAGTATTCAAGAGAGTGATATTGTAATATACCGAGATGGTTTTGCACATGTTAGTACGGTTGTTGCCTCTGAAGAAACTTCGGCTTCTATTACAATACCACTGCTAACACCTGATGTTAGCAATATCTTGGTTTATGACGAATCTGGGGAGTCGTTAGATTATGACATATCATTTTCAACTAATGGAAGCGTAAGAGTGGCTAACATAGAGATTTATTCGCTGGGAGCAACTTCTGTAAGGCTTGAGTATGATACCAGTAGCTTAACGTCAAAGTTGGGAAATTTGTGGACTTTTGCAGTGAATGCGCCTTTTGAGTTTTCACTTTACCTCCCAGAAAATTCTACTGTAACGTATCTTAATGTTCCGCCTAAATCAATTGCCACAGAGGGTCAAAAGATTAAGATCGAATTTTACCCAGGGTATTGTGAGGTAAGCTATGAGATTTTACCACAAACACAACCAAAACCACCCACCACTGCAGAGCAGCCCCTTATATGGTATGTCCTGGCAGGGATCGTGCTGGCGGGAGTCCTTCTTTTAGTATTCATTAAAATGCGCAAAACGAAGGTTGCCGAGAGTCTAAAGGAGGATGAGAGAAGAGTTATTGAGTTTATTAAGAAAAATGGAAATAGAGTTTTAGAAGCAGAACTTCGAGAAGCATTTCCAGAAATTCCTAGAACAAGCATGTGGCGCTTGCTTAAAAGATTGGAAA
>JBMFMY010000158.1:0-3065 GCA_049970435.1 Candidatus Methanomethylicaceae archaeon | reverse complement strand
CCGGAAGAGTGCTGACCATTTTCTCAGCTAAGCATGTTTACGGGTTGGATAAGGGAGCTTATGCGATCTTGCGCCGAGAGCATCCATTCATAGAAGTTAAAAACTTCTAAAGTCTAATTATTTAATTAATTTCAAGCCTGTATGAAATTCACGTCGATTTTACATTGGAAAGTGCGTTTGTAGGTTGATGTTTGGGATGTTCCAAATTGACAAAGGACAAAACTCAATTTTAGCTTTTTTGGACAGCTTGTTTTTGGACAAATGTTTTCATCTTCATCAAATGTTATTAAATACCAATGCTAAAAGTTTCTAGCGTGAAGCGCGATAAAGAGAGTGTTGAGGCAGAGCTCAAGGGAACTACCCTGAGAGTGTACTGGACACTTTTGAAGAAGGGATCGGCAGGTCCGAGGGAGATGATGAGGGAGCTCAATCTGAGTAGCCCAAGTGTTGCATCCTACCATCTTGATAAGCTTGTGCGTTTGGGCCTTGTCGAGAAAGAGGTCGGTGGGGAGTTTGTTGTCTCTAAGGAGGTCAAAGTGGAGCTTTTTTCACAATTCGTGATGATTGCCGGAGTAACGTTGCCGAGGTATTTTTTCTATTCCGTGCTTTTTACCACGATGTTAGTTGCATACCTTATAATCTATCCGATCGAAAACACCCCACAGACCATATGTCGATTATATTTGGAGTTTCAGCGGCTTTGATAACTTGGACCGAGACCATCAGAGCATGGCTGAGGAGACCGTTCTAATGTGTAGATTTATAGAGCCTGCGAGGGTTAGTTTAAAGGGGGGATCATTTGAAACTGGTCTACAGTGCAATCTTGGCTGTTTTGATTGGTTTAGTATTAGTATCGTCTCCGTTAATGTTGGCAGGTTTATCCCCAATGGACTTGAAAACAAGACAGGTTCATTCCGAAACGACGACAGATCTTCAAAAAGCAGGAATTGATAACGAGACTTTTTCATACAGCGTAGATAATAGGACGTATTACGAGGTCAAGAATGCTTTGGGCATGCAGCCCCAATACTCGTTAGGTGGGGTTTTTCAGCATTTATCCTGGGAACAATTGCAGCGACAGTCTCGTATTTTGTAATAAAGAGAGAAATCATCAGAAGAATTGGGTTCGCTAATTGATCTGTTGTTTACTTCAAATAATCATTCAGAGTCTTGGTAGTCAAAGAATCTACAAGTTTAACAAAGGCCTCTGCTCTTTTGCCAATCTGTTTAATTCCAACGAATTTTATGGGTTCACCAAATTTACCAGCCAGAGAGGGTGCAGAGACCAGTACAACCTTTGGAGCAGCGCCTGCCAAATTGTTCAGACTTTTTTCATCAGCAAAAATTAACGGCACATGATCCTTCTTTAGGATCAAAATGAAGAGATCATAGGATTCCTTCAGGATTGTGGAAAGTTTTTCTGATATTTTGAGCTTTTCCCTCAAAATCTGCAGGTCTTTTTTCTTCATAAAACCCATGTCCACAGAGTGAGGCAAAATAAATTCATCTTCCTTTATGAGGCCGTACCTTGGAGTCAGCAAGAATACGTCGATTTTTATGCCTTGATCTCTAGCGATCCTCACACCCTCCATGACTTTCTTGAAGCATCCTTGGAAGAGATCTCTTGCCCTCCTTGCGAAGGGACGTGCCACATCAAGGTAAACCGATTCATTCTCTATATCAAATGACGGTATATTTAATCCAGATTTTTTCAAGGTGTTTAAGTAATTCGAATCCCTCGTTGACGGAGACATGTATGCGGGAGCGCTGACAACAAGTAGGATTCGCATACTTTGGTCAACGATCTATTCTCTTTCATATTTATTATTAGTTTTTGTAACGTTTCGCTGAGATCCCCCACCTCTGAAGGGTTGGGCTTTCTGTGCACTCTTGGTGAAGAGTCCTCTTTTTGTAGTTATTTGTCGTTGATTCGTTTTCTTCCAATCATATTTCAATGTATTTTAAGAACAAATATTTAGGTAGTAGTCACCAGAAGTGAGTTGATCGTTATGGATGGCATAGTTTTGGCTATACTAGCCTTTGTGCCGCTCTTCATTCTAGGAGCATATCTAGCGAGAGCCAACTTCAAATTGCTGTTTTTTGGGAGTGTAGGATGGATTCTAGCACTTACACTTAGAATAATTCCTCTCAATTTATTTCAACTGTACGTGCGAGACATTGCAATAGTAATAATTTACAGTGCGATATTAGCAGGGCTATTTGAAGAGGGTGTAAGGTTCTGGTTTGTAAAGAGGACCAAAACATCAGATTTGAAGACAGGATTAACATTTGGCCTGGGTTGGGGGATAGCAGAAGCTTTGGTTTTGTTCTTTCCAAGTTTGCTCTTAGCACAGCTCCCACTTGCAGCAAGCTTCTTGGATCTTCTGCCAGGCATTGTGGAAAGGTATGTTGCAGTCTTGGCACACATATCTCTGACTTTTATCATAATGAAAGGATTAGTTTATAGGGAATATATTCTGGTGGCGGTATCGGCCCATGTGGTTTTGGATTTGGTAGCAGGATTTACTTACTATGTAATGAGGCTTTCAGTTTGGCAGGTCGAGGGATTAGTAGCAGCATATGTTATCTTGCTAGCCACATACGCACAATATATTCAAAAAAAGGTTTATTGAGGTTCACAGAGGAGTGTATAGAAAGGTGATCCCCGCATGAGAAAAGACGTGGTTTTGGTACTGATCGCACTTTTAGTGGTTGCGGTTGGAGTGTATGTTGTGAGCTTAACACCGGCGGTTGATGTTAATAAGGTTAGGGCGTATGCGGATCCCATCACGGAGAACATTTTGATTGCGATGAATGAGGGCAATTATATGAAATTCTCAAAAGATATGGACGCGGCTATGAAGAGCGCAATGACAGAGACGATCTTTCAACAGACTGTGAACCTAATAAAGTCGAAGGTCGGGAACTACGTCTCTAAAGAATTCTCTAAGGCGGAGCTCCAAGGAAATTATACTGTAGTATACTACAAGGGTTTCACTCTACATAGGCACAGGTAGGTATGTATCAGCATACCTATCGTATGCGTAGTAGAGCTTGGGCTTCAC
>JBMFMY010000157.1:0-3118 GCA_049970435.1 Candidatus Methanomethylicaceae archaeon | reverse complement strand
CCCGCATCTGTGAAGATATGCGGCAAGAAGAGATTTATATATTTCGGCTATCATCCCCACCCTTACAGAAGGGGACTTCCCGCCGATAAAGTTAAATCCCTTGGAATGAGGATACCCAGTTAGGACTTATCAATCTCTCTAGCTATAGCCAATAAACAAACGTCGGAAAGTTAATAATCCTTAGTGACCTCCAGTATATGAAAGAGCAACGAAACAGTTTTCTTTGAAAAATCGCGTGAGCCCTCCTCATCCTCTTGCGATTCGCCACACCTTATATCCAACTCGCGAGTAAACAAAAAAGTAGTTGAGGATATTGTGGCAAAGGTTCACACTATCTGTTCCAGAGCTTTGACTATCGCTTCTCCAAACCTACGAGAAGCTTCAGGACCGTTTGCTGTGATGATCCTCCCATCAACAACCACATCCAGATCTTGGAGTATCCCGCCGCCCCTTCGCATCTCGCTTAACGATTCGGGTGTCGGGTAGACTGTGCACTTTCTGCCTTGAAGAAGACCGGCCCTCGCAAGAACCACGGGTGCGAGACATATTGCGGCGACTACGCCGCCCCTGTGGAGGATTTCCTTAGCTAGTGACTGCAGTTTTTGGTTGTTCCAAAGGTAAGTGGGAGAGCCAGGGCCTCCAGGTATCACTATTCCGTCATATTCCTGAGGGTTTACATCGTCTACGATCATGTCTGGTCTCATAACCAAACCTAGTTTGCCATGGGCAGGTCCCTTTCCTGTGCTTGCTAATGTCACGCGATGACCTGCATTCTCGATTATTTCTCGGGGGATATAGTATTCTTCGTCCCTGAATCCCTTTTCAGCGACAACGAACAGGATTTTTGCCATACGCCTCCCATTATTAATTAATGCTAGAGGATATAAATGGTGTCTGCTAAAGACCGCAGGCTTTGATGAGGCGCGAGGGGTCTGATTTAGTTAACTCAAAGTAGCGGGATAGCCTCTCAGCTTCTCTAGAGACTAGCTCTGGCTTTGCCTCTTCCAGACGGAAAGACAGTAGCCTGGCAGGGTCTATTGGACATGAGATGAGTCCCGTCTTGTAGTGCAGGCTGAATGGTGCCCTAACGTCCCCATATGGCTTCATTGAGGACCAGTCTATCAGGACTTTCATAGACCGCTCCTCTTTCTTAGCTACGCTCGAGGTTGTGAGACCGCGTTCCACGAGTCCCCTAAGTTCGATCGGGACCTGAGCAGAGGATAAGCGATCCTCAATAGTCTTCTGGATGTTCTGTATGAGTGAGCGATAAACCGCAAAGAGGTCGGCCTTTGGGATCTTGGTATTGTCTAGGGCTGCCCAAACTTGGATGCCCCTTGATCCGCTGAATTTTACTGCGGGTAGGACTCCATTCTCCTCAAGGAAATTAAAGATCTCTTTTGCTACGAACTTTATCGCCAGAAAGCCCTCCTCTTTAGCCTTTAACTCGTCTCCGGCATCAAGATCTAGAACCAGCCAGTCTGGCTCCTTCATGTCAAACCCGTGGACGTATGGGATGTAGTCTATCGCATGGTCATCAACATACCTCATCAGCAACTCCTTTGAGTCTATTGAGATGAAGGCTGGTTTGGGTTTGTACTTAGCGTATCGTACGAAGAGGGGTTTGATTTTGTTGATTGGGTCCTGATCGTCACTGAATATCTTGACCACACTGACCGGCCTACCTCTCAGGAAAGGCATTATCTGGTCTGCTATCTGGCTGTAGTACTCCCTTGCCAAGAGCATCATCCTATAGGATAGGTTCAGAGAGTTGCCGACCAAGGGCAATCGCTCCTTTATTTTCTTTAGCCCTTCACGGGTTATGGAGTGTCCTTCTTGACTCGATGTGATTAGACCCTCCTTTGCCAATAAGTCGAGCTCTTTAACAATCTCCGATTCCTCAAAATTGCGGCGTTCATCCCTTGAAACTTTTTCAAGAATGTGATTTAAGTCTATCTTCTTACCATTCTCCTTTATGGAAAGGAGTAGAAGTATGCGGTCGCTCAACGTGGCGTTCATCCATTCACCCTAAAATATTTACAGGGCGTGATTCTTATTTTTTATTTGATATCGATAAACTGTTTGTGATCATATTTTCAATTCTTTATGTGAAAAGGTCGAGTCGGAGGCGATGAAAAATGAAGTTCCCGAAGGAGCTGATCCCAGAGTTGGAAAGAAGATACTCTAGTTACTGGTGGAAGGATGACGGGGAGCTCAACTATAACGAGGTCGTGGCGGACCCTTTCAAGAACCTGATATTCACAATATTGTCTCAAAACACCTCAAGCAACAATACGAGGAAAGCTTACATATCTCTCAAGAAGAAGTATCAAATAACCCCGCAGATCCTGAGTCGAGTTGATCCAAAAGATCTCAGCTTGGTTATAAGACCTGGAGGACTTCAGAACATAAAATCGAGAAGGATCATCGAGGTCTCTAGATTGATAATGGAGAATTATGGAGGAGACCTCAGAAAGATCCTTCTTTGCCTAAGGAGAGGGTACGTGATGAGCTTAAGAAGCTAAATGGCGTTGGGGACAAGACCGCAGATGTCTTGATGAGCAGCATTTTCGGGCAAAGAGAATACTTCGTCGTAGATACTCATATGATGCGGATCGCGAAGAGGCTTGGGATAGTTGATGAGGGAGCTTCTTACAAGGAAGTGCAAATTGACACTCTCCACGGCTAAAGCCGGGAGGTTCTTGCTTCTACGGTGTTCATTGGTCTGTTGTTCATTGCCCTTTTAGGCTCCCACCTCATCCCATTCCATCTCAGACACTGGACTAGATGGTACTAAATTAGAAAGATCATGCCACTCGAATGTTTGACATGCTTCCACAAATCTATAAAACTTGTCACTGAACTTAAACCTTTCAACAACCCATCCCAGAGCTAAAGCTCTAGGCTTTCTCGTCGCAGTCTATGTAAGAGTTATTCATGTACAGAAGATTTGTCATATTTTAAACTAGAATTGAATGGTTTAAATCCTTTACCTTCACTAATGTAGAAAATGTTTATATGCTGGAGAAAACAAGTTGCTTGGTGAGATTTTATTGGAAGACCTTATTGAAACAAAAGTGTTTGACGTAGCTATTGTGAATACTGATGCCGGAAATGTGCC
>JBMFMY010000156.1:0-3142 GCA_049970435.1 Candidatus Methanomethylicaceae archaeon | reverse complement strand
CCATGCATCTGTGAAGATTTGCGGCAAGAAGAGATTAATTTTCGGCTCTCATTCCTTTCGGAAGGGGACTTCCCGCCGATAAAGTTAAATATTTTTATTTTTTAGATGAAAAATGTCTGGATTTTTCCCCACTCTACTAAGAGAAAGATATTATTATGCCGGCAACTATCGCCGATCCTATGACGCCAGCAACATTTGGACCCATGGCATGCATCAGGAGGAAGTTCTCTGGATCCTCCTTGGCCGCCATCTTCTGAACAACCCTTGCTGACATGGGTACTGCAGAGACCCCTGCCGCCCCAATCATGGGATTGAAATTGCCTTTTGTCATCAAATAGAATAGTTTGCCCATCAGAACTCCTCCAGCCGTTGCAGTTGCAAAGGCGAAAGCCCCGATGCAGATTATCATTATGGTGCTAAGGGTGAGAAAACTGTCTGCCCTCATCGTGCCTCCTACGCCCAGTCCGAGCAGTATTGTGCTCAGGTTTATTAGCTCGTTCTGTGCTGCCTTTGATAGGCGCTCAGTCACACCACTCTCCCTGAAGAGGTTTCCGACCATCAAAGATCCTATAAGTGGTGTAGAGGTTGGGACTAAAAGACATGCAACTACAGTCGTCACTATCGGGAAGAGGAGCTTCTCCCTTTTAGAGACCTCCCTCATAATTGGGGGCATCCTTGCCGTTCTCTCCTTCTTGGTTGTGAGCGCCCTTATCACAGGCGGTTGAATTATCGGTACGAGAGACATGTAGGAATAGGCTGCGACAGCCACAGGACCAAGGAGGTGTGGTGCAAGTTTGGCTGCGGTGTAAACAGTCGTCGGTCCATCTGCACTCCCTATAATGCCGATTGCCCCTGCCTCGCTTACGCTAAATCCCATGGCGAAGGCTAGCATTATTGCCAGAAAGATTCCTATTTGAGCAGCTCCTCCCAATAAGAACGACTTCGGACTCGAGAGCAAGGGTCCAAAGTCGGTCATCGCTCCTATGCCGATGAATATCAGTATGGGAATGATTCCTGTCTCGAGTAGGTAATGGTGTATGAAGTATAGGAATCCTCCCACCTCTGCTATGCCACTCAAAGGAATATTTGCCAGGAGGACACCAAAACCGATTGGGAGGAGTAGCAGGGGCTCATACTCCTTCTTTATTGCCAAGTACATCAGAAGGAGTGCGACGGCGATCATTACAATGTTTCCTAGAGTGATGTTGAAGTACCCGCTTGTCAGTAGAAATGTCAGAACCTTAGAAATCATGTCCTCAAACAAACTCACTCACCTGCTGGTATGAGCTCCAAAAGTGGATCTCCTACATTGACTTGCTCTCCTGCTCCCTTCAGTACTCTCCGAACGATCCCATCCCTTGGCGCAACT
This sequence comes from Candidatus Methanomethylicaceae archaeon, assembly GCA_049970435.1. Lineage (GTDB taxonomy): Archaea > Thermoproteota > Methanomethylicia > Methanomethylicales > Methanomethylicaceae > JBMFMY01. The sequence continues at coordinate 1,773 of JBMFMY010000156.1, read as the reverse complement.
ACCTCATTGAGCATCTTCATTGACTCTATGTAAAGGAGCACATCACCACGCTTGACCGTACCCCCCTCCTTGACCTCTACCATGGAGATTACTCCAGGAAGCGGAGATTTTACCTCAAAGCTTCCACCTTTCTCTGGCTTTGGTCGAGCCTCCTTTACTGAAAACTCCTTTATTGGTGGAGCCCCCTCCTTTACTTCTGGCCAGACGGTTTTTAATTCCACAGCTGGTTGCAAAACCCGTTCCTCTCTAGGTTCGGACTCTACAACGGAAAGATCTTGTTCAAGCTCATAATATAGGGTTGGAGTCTTTTTCGTCATTGTAGCCAGAGCCTCCAAGCCCTCAACCGAGACCTCATAATCTACGCCGTCAACTCTGACCCTCAGCTTTTTATCATCGATGGGCTCAACATCAACATCTTTCTTTATCCCTTTTATTGTTATACTAAACCTCATGTCAAAGCATCACCTCAAAAAATCCTTGCGTCCGCACCTTCTCCACTCCTCCCTGCAACTGTTTATCTTAGCACTTTTTTTAATTACCTCGACCTTTTCAACACTTCTCTTCGTAACCCTCGCTTCTTTACCAGCCCTGTAAAGATAGACGGCGGTAGCTATGAAGGGAAGCAGACTTGTGAGATCCGCCTCCTTCCTTGTGAGCTCAGGCTCAATCTTTGCAGCCTCCTTCCCTCCCAGTCTTCCCAGGATGTGAAATATGAGGGCAAGGAGCGCCAAAAGAGCTATTGTTATTCCCATGCCTACTATGCTCTCTGCCAGTATTGCTGAAAGAGAATCCATATCCACTAAATACTCACAATATTATAAATCAATTTTGGACCATTGCATTGATGGAAATTGTTTTACTCAACATGGAGGACTTTCTATCCTGTACCTTTGTGATCCTCAATCCCAATTTCAGAGGGCATTCGGCGGAGCTCGAACACCTCCCCAGTCATCCAGACATCGAATTCCTGCCCGTTCCCAGCGCATATATCTTAGACTTTCCATTCTCCTTCTGGATCCTGAAGATATGGTCCGCAGCACCCTCAAGCTCCCTCTCGTGGGAAACTATTACAGCTTGGACAGGGCCCAGCTCTCTTATCAGATCGCCTATCTTTCCTATCTGGTCCTTGCTGAAGCCGTCGGTGGGCTCGTCCATTATTATGAGCCCTCCTTCTGCACCTGATCTCTTCTGCACGATCTCGTTCAGGGCGAGCCTATACGCCAACGCTAACGCGGTCCTCTCTCCCCCGCTCAAATTTGAGATCTCCTGCTCGTAGGTATCCTGCATTATTATCGGTGTGAAATCTTCGTCTACCTCGACGCTTTTGGTCGGGTCCTCCACCATGAAGGCGAAAAACCTAGAGAACTCTTCATTGAACTCCCTGTTGGCGCCCATCAATATTGTCAGCTCAATTCTCTCAAGAGCTTGGCTGAAGCACTCGTCAAGCCATACTGCATACTCTGATAATCTCTTTGCCTTGGTCATCCTCTCTCTTATCTTCTCCCTCTCCTTCTCGAGAAGCGAACTCTGCAGTTCGATGTTCTTCAGCTCGGTCATAACCTCGATCCTTTCCTGCTCTACCTTTCTTCTCCTGACCTCAACCTCCCTTATCATACCCTCAATTCTGTCCAGCTCAGACTTCACAGCCCTGTAGTCCTCTGCGGCTTTCCTTGCGCCCTCTATCTTCCTCTTGAGATCATCAACCTTGACAAGGAGCCCGCTCAGCTCAGCCTCGTCCCTGCCCAGCTGGTCCTCAATGTCGAAAAGCCTCTC
>JBMFMY010000155.1:0-3157 GCA_049970435.1 Candidatus Methanomethylicaceae archaeon | reverse complement strand
GCCGCGGCATTGAGTGGTTCTGCCGAAGAGGCCCAGACTAGGGAGGCATCTGGGCGTTCTTGTAGCCCCATAGGCGTAGTCCCCGAATTTAGGCTAGTCAGCCTTTGCATTGCTACCACCATCGCAAGCTCCCGGCTTCAGCCGCGGATTGGCTGACTTATATTATGGAACATTATGGAGTTAACGCGATTCCAGCTCCACATCAACAACCACTTGGTAAGTCTTTCTACCAACACTCCTGACAACTCTGCCGCCAACCGATAAAACTTTGTCCTTGAGAACCATCTTAACTGCCTCGATCCCCTCCTTCACAACATCCCGCCTCTTTCCCTTCTGATGGATATAAATGTGAATCCAACCGCTGTCCCTAAGACAAGAGACTGCATACGGCAGGTACTGCAGGGCGAGTGCTGGCAGCGGCATCAGCACCCTGTCAGCAGTACCTTGAAGATCCGCTGCGACATCTTTCGCGTCTCCAAGGATGGGAACGACTTTACCTGATACCCTATTTAAGACAACGTTCCCCATCATAAACTTGAAGGCCTCTGGGTTTTTGTCTATAGAAAACACCCTCCCTGCGCCTCCTTTTGCCGCTGCTATGACAGAGAACGTCCCTACTCCAGCAAACATATTCACCACGATCTCTCCATTCTTGATTAACCTTGCAATCCTCATCCTCTCAAACGAAAGTCTTGGCGAAAAATAGACACTTGATATGTCGACCCTGAAGGAGCATCCTTGCTCGCGGTGCAAAGTCACTGTCTCTCTACTCCCTGCGAGCCACTCCAACCCTCTGACTTTGTATTCCTCGTCCACAGATGTGGTCTGCCTGAAGACTCCCTTTACGCCCTTCAGATTGGAAAGGATGACCTCTCCTATTTCGTACCTTCTGTTCTCCCACCCTCTCGGTATCTTTATCACAGCGATGTCTCCGATAATGTCTATTCTGCTGATCGCTTTGCTTAGCTCTTCCCCTGGAAAGATCTTGCTAAGAGCCTCCTTTACGATTCTCTCCCTCAACGCGGACACCCATCAGAACATGGGTTTCAGCGTGATCTTCTTACCGAGTTTCTCCTCAAGCTTCTGAAGCTTCTTCCTACTCCTCTTTACTAAAGTATTGATCATCTGAGAGGGTACGCCCACGATAACCTCTCCGTTCGTCGTCTCTATCTTGAGGTCTTCCAGCGGTATATACTTTCCGAGTGTCCTGTAGATCATGGAATTTACAACATAATCCCTTGATCTTTCCTTTGCCTTCAGTGGGACGACAAAAGTCCTCTCTCCAAACACATAGATCTCGTATTCAACCTCACCAGTATCGAAATTCTTGATCTGTACGACAGGTCTAGTCAGGTCCGACTCTGTGAGTCCGTGGGGTATCTTGACGCGCGTCTCAAGTTCGTAGACCTTCTCCACTTCACCGTTGTTTATGAAGACCACAGTGTCTATAACGGATGGTATGACACCTAGCTCAACCCTCCCAATGAACCTCTGTATGGCGTCTATCGGAGTTGTAGCGTGGATCACTCCAACCATGCCCACACCCGCGAGCCTGAGGTCCGTGAAGATCCTAAAGTCTTCGGTGTCCCTCATCTCATCGAAGAAAGTATAGTCAGGCCTGCTGAGTAGGAGAACATCGTGCAGCTCCTCAGAGGACGACTTTGTCTTTGAGTACTGGGTTGCGGTGGGCGGGAGGTGGAGATCCCTCGGTGATTCTATCGTCTTTATTATTTTGTTCTCCCTGAGGTAGAACTTTGCAAGGGCCTGAGCAAAGGTCGTCTTGCCCATTCCTGGCGCGCCCGCTATGAGGATTCCCTCAGCCCTCTCCTTCAACCTGTTTATTAGCCTCTGAGAAAGCTTGTAATCCTCTATCTCCAGCTCCGCAACCTTTCTAGTTATGGTAACCTCCAATTTGTCCGAGAATGGAGGGAACGTTATTATTATCCTGTTGTCCCTCAGCATCACTATGTTAGAGCCTTCCCTCCTTATCTCAATGAACCCCTCGCCAGACTCAGCCCTCTCGAGTATGTCCTGTACTATCTTATCCAATTCGCCCCTATCTATGGGCTCTTCCCCGAGGTCTTGAAGCTTCCACTTTCCTGGCCTTCCAACCTTTCCCCTTGGCACAAGACCTTCCTTCAGGTGTACTGACATAACGTCTTTGGAGAAGTACTTGCTGTAGCGCGGGGGGCGTTGCAACTTGGTCCTACCAACAATAACCCGCAATCCCATGGTCTCTGCGATCTTCGCGAGGTTTTCATTGGAAGTCACCAAGGTATAGTTCCCACTAAGGGCCTTGTGTAGCACCGCTTCCTCTTGATCTTCTCCCCTCCTATCCTCCCTCTCGATCTCGATTCTTATCCCGACCTGATCGACGGCAGCTCTCAGCTTCAGAAGCTCCTCCAGCCCGAGGATGTCCCCTCTCTCCGACTCCTTTCTTATAGTGTTGAGGGTGCCTTCTGAAATTACTACTTTACCTGTGATCTTTCCTCCACTTACCAAATCTACTATGAAGCCTGACTTTATCGCAGACAAATCGGCAATAACATTCTCTGCATCCGTTCTGGCTACGGATCCCATTCCAATCTCAACTCTCATTACCTTTTCATCTTTGTCTCCATTTTCTTCATTTCGGTTTTCCATTCCCATAGACCTTCATCCTTCCTTCATGCAATAAGGTATAAAAACATGATGTGCGCCCAATTCCCCTATTGACAGTGTTAGCAGATCTTCTTAATCATGTATGGGGATGATGGCAGTCTCCTGTACCCCCTCTTTCTGTAGTATCCCCTCACGCCAACTCCGGGGAGGACCACGATCTTTTTGAGCCCGAACCGCTCAGCCGTTATCTCTTCCGCCCTTCTGAGGAGTAGTGACCCAAGACCCTTGTGCTGGTATGCATCTCCGCCCTTTTCACCAACAGGGATTTGGGGTCCATAAACGTGGAGCTCCCTGATGACACCTGCCCTTACGACCTCTGGTCTGTGGGCTTTTTCTGAGGGAATCCTGAGCCTAAGGAAGCCGACCAAAAAATCCTGATCCTCGAAAGATATAAAGATCTCCGTGCCACCGCCCGCCTCGTACTCTTCCACTTTTATCTCGGGCCTCAGTTTGGAGACGTCTTCGCCCCTTATCTTTGCAAGACCCACCTCCCGGC
>JBMFMY010000154.1:0-3176 GCA_049970435.1 Candidatus Methanomethylicaceae archaeon | reverse complement strand
CTCCGCCCCAGACCTCCATGGCAAATAGACCTATCGAGTCCATCTCTTCAAGGATTGGTATTATATGGTCGGTTCGCTATAGTTCGCTTAAGACTTTTGTAAATTTTATAAAGCTGTGCCTACTTTATAAAGTACCTAATCCTCCTTGAGGTTTTGTCCATTGATCTCCATAAAGAAGGATTTCGGAACAATTCAGGTTTCTGATGATCTCTTGGTTTCTATCGAAGGCAATCGACTTGTACCATCATTTAGGACTCTTGGAGAGATTTTGCCAGTGCTCCAAGACACAAATTCTGTCGATCTTCCCAAAAGTACAGTTCTCTACAGCATGTACCGTGGGTTCAGTTTGGAGAAGCATGTTTCTATCTTCAAATCCAAAAAAGTGCGCTTTGACATAACAGTTATGGCTAACATAAAGCTCGGTAAAGAACCCAACAAGACATTAGGTCACTACCATCCAATTGCGGAGGACTCCCTTTCATACCCTGAGCTATACCAAGTCATACACGGTAGGGCAACATACCTTCTCCAAAAGAAAGTAGGGGAGGAGATTCTGGATTTTGTTGTTGCAAATATCAGTGCTGGCGAGGCGATCCTGATACCGCCGGGATACGGGCACGTCACTGTGAATTCCGGCGGGAGCGTACTGGTAATGGTCAACCTAGTCTCAGATTCTTTCCAGTCCGTCTACGACGAATATATAAAGAGGAGAGGTGCCGCATATTACCTCTTAACTGACGGATCATTGGCACCGAACCCTCACTACGGCAGGCTGCCCTCTCCGAGAGAATTGCACAAAAAATTCCCGGTCTCAAAAGACCTATATTCAGACTTCGTTTCCTGCCCGTCGTGCTTCGACTTTCTGAACAGACCATCTCTAGTAGCAGACCAATTTCGCAGATAGTCTGCAAAGTTTTTAAAGGGTCATTTTCTAAGTTCGAGCGAGGGCTGACAAATGGTCGATAGCAAACTCGGATTTTACACCATGGATGACTTTGATTTCGATGGAAAGAAGATCCTTCTCAGGGTAGACATAAACTCTCCAATTGATCCCAAAACTGGTATGATAACTGACGATACCAGAATAAAGAGTTATGCCTCCACAATCAAGGAGCTCCTCGAGAAGGGCGCCTCCGTGACAGTTCTTGCTCACCAGGGAAGACCTGGGGACAGCGATTTCACAACACTTGAAAATCATGCTACTCTACTATCAAAATACATAAATAAAGAAGTCAATTATGTAGAGGACGTGTTTGGTCCGACTGCCCGCTCAACGATCTCCTCCTCAAAGCCCGGGGATGTGATCTTGCTCGAGAACGTTCGTTTCTATTCTGAGGAGAGTATCGAGAAAGTCCCTGAGGCCCAGGCGAAAACTTACCTAGTGAAATATCTTTCACCCCTGTTTTCACTCTATGTGAACGATGCATTTGCGACCTCACATCGCTCCCACCCATCCTTAACAGGTTTTCCCATGGTGATGCCTTCCTGTGGGGGAAGACTCCTCCAAAAGGAGGTCGACTTTCTCAGTGATGTCATGGACACTATCTCAAAACCTTGCATATTCGTTCTGGGTGGAGGGAAGGTTCCAGATTCAGTCCAACTGATGGAAGCTCTTTTGCCCAAAGGAGTTGCAGATAAAGTCCTACTCACAGGGCTTGTTTCACACTTGTTTCTCATAGCAAAGGGGGAGCGCCTCGGCAAGGCAACTGTACGAATTATCGAAGGTAAGGGACTTTATTCACTTCTGCCTAGGGCCCAAAACCTGCTGAAGAACTATTCGGACAAGATCGTCACGCCTGTAGACATCGCAATTTTGAGATCTGATGAGCGCGTGGAGCTCCCTCTCGGGTCTGCACAAGACAGCTCTCCCATATATGACATCGGCAACAAGACTGTAGAACTTTACTCCGAAATTCTGAAGGACGCCAAAGTGATAATAATGCGCGGTCCTGCGGGTTACATCGAGGATCAAAGGTTCTCCAAGGGATCCGAGGAGCTCCTCAGAGCTGTGGTCAAAAGCGGAGCCAGAACCTTACTAGGGGGCGGGCACCTGAGGGCAATCTCCGAAAGGCTCGGCATAGCTGATAAGATAGACTACTTCAGCACAGGTGGAGGGGCATTCATCGCGTTCCTGTCTGGCGAGAGGCTTCCTGCCATTGAGGTTCTTGTAGCCTCCGCGCAGAAGTTTAAAGCCAACAGGTGATAAATATAGCTGAGAAAGATAAAGAATTGGGTGTAAAAGATGGCAGTTAAAGTAGCTATAAATGGTTATGGTACCATAGGGAAGAGGGTCGCGGATGCGATCCTGAAGCAGAAGGATATGGAACTTGTGGGAGTCACTAAGACCAAACCAAATTTCGAAGGGAGGATAGCCCTCAGCAAAGGGATAAAACTCTACGCGACCTCGCAAGACCGACTCAAGGCATTTGAAGACGCAGGGCTTAAGGTGGAAGGAACCCTAGAAGACCTTCTAAAGGAGGCGGACCTTGTAGTGGACTGCACTCCGGGGAAGGTGGGCGCTACATATAAACCCCTTTACGAAAAGTTCAAAGTGAAGGCAATCTTCCAAGGCGGGGAGAAGCATGAGGTTGCAGGCTTTTCATTCAATGCCGTCTGCAACTACAAAGCTGCCCTCGGGAGAGACCTTGTGAGGGTAGTCTCATGCAACACCACCGGTCTATGCCGGTCACTTTACGCCATTGATCAGGCCTTTGGTCTGAAAAAGGTTAGAGCAATCCTGATAAGAAGGGGTGCCGACCCCGCGGAGGACTCAAAGGGTCCTATCAACAGCATTGTCCCAGATCCTGTCACTATTCCTTCTCACCACGGTCCCGATGTGCAGAAAGTCCTACCGCACATAGATATAACCACGATGGCGTTCGCCGTGCCGGAGACCCTGATGCATGTTCATGTGCTGAATCTCGAACTTGAGAAATCTGCCACAGAGACCGAGATCCTTGAAGCCCTTTCAAAGTATCCCCGCATAAAGATTCTATCTTCGCAGGATGGCATAGACTCCACTTCTACGATAATTGAATATGCCAGAGATCTGGGCAGGACTCGTTATGATCACCCAGAGCTTGTAATCTGGAAGGAGTCTGTGAAGTCCTTTGGAAAGGAGGTCTACCTCACCCAAGCTGTACACCAAGAATCGATAGTGGTCCCAGAAAACGTTG
>JBMFMY010000153.1:0-3254 GCA_049970435.1 Candidatus Methanomethylicaceae archaeon | reverse complement strand
CAATAACTACATATAAAAGCTTATAGGCTTTCATCCCCACCCTTTCGGATGGGGGCTTCCCGCCGACAAAGTTAAAATGTGAGTGGCGCCAGTAAAACTCAGTCTTCATCTAATTCAGAAATTCCTCGAGGATTTTTTCTGCATCATCTAAAGTAAGAGGGATTTTTTCTATCAATCCTTTTGATTTTAGATTATTGAATAGTTTAAATAAAATTGGGGGCTCTATGGCGGCTTCTTGTAGTAATCTTTCATTACAAAGCACATCTTCCACAGTACCAGAACCTAAAATTTTCCCTCCTCTCATCAAGATCGTTCTCTGCACAAAATTTGGTAGAATCTCCACATCATGTGTTGTCAAAACTATAGTCGTTCCTTTTTGATTGAGGTCTTTGAGGAGAGTTAAGAGATCATTTTTTGATTTTGGATCCAGGTTGGCGGTAGGCTCGTCCAAAAGTAGTATATCAGGGTTCATCGCGAGTGCGGTAGCGATAGCCGCCTTTTTCTTTTCACCATAACTGAGACGGTGTGGAGGACGTTCTGAGAGATGTGATATGCCCATGATATTCAGACAGCTCTCCACTCTTCTCTTGACTTCGTCCTCACTTATTCCAAGACTTCTCGGACCATAGGCAACATCCTCGAAAACTGTATTATTGAACAACTGATCATCAGGGTCTTGAAAAACGATACCTATCCTACTTCTAACAGTTTCAAATTCGTTTGAGTTTGTCTCTTTTCCGAAGACCTTGATCAACCCATTTCCTGGTTTGAGAAGACCTGCCATCAATAGGATCAGGGTAGATTTACCAGCACCATTAGGTCCAAGGATGCTTAACATTTCTCCCTCAAGAACATCAAAAGAGACATTGGATATAGCCTCTATTCCACCAGCATACGAATAAACTAAGTCTCTAACCTCTATTATGGTCCTCAATGTCTACACCTCTTAAGCAAATTTTGTAAATGCAAAGAAGATCAGAACTAGAATCACTAAAATGAAAGGAATATCTTTTGAGTTAATAGAGATAGAATATCTTCTTGGGAGGTTGGTTCGCCGGATTGTGAAGCCTCTGGCCTTCATGGCAAGATAGACCCGTTCAGATCTTTCATAAGTTCTTATAAAAAGCACCCCCAAGATCTTCCCGAGATCCCGAAGATCTTTCATGTTGATGAATTTACTACCACGATACCTCCTTGCTTCTCTTGCCAAGAGGACTTTTTGAGATTCTTGGATAGAGATAAAGAGGTACCTGTATGTTAAAGAGATCGTCTGTATAACGATATTTGGAACTCTGATTTGTTCCAATAGGCTCAATATCCCACTGATTCCCAACGTCGATGTGAGCGTGCTTATAGCTCCTATGCAAACCCACGCCCTCAAGACAAATTGGGCGACCTTGTAAACGCCCTCCAAAGAAACCACCGCTGTGAAAGGCCCAATGTTGATTGAAAATAATGTTGTCCCCTCTGTTAGAAAAGCGGCTGGGAGAGATATTGCGAGGACAAAAACTGAAAATACTATCGGTCTGATCAAATACTTCCTCGACCTTATTCCTATGGAGATACCCAACAGGAGGTTTAACCCTCCAAGGACCAATAGTAAAATCAAAGAATTGGCAAGTAGCGCAGAGATCACGATAAATAAGGTAATCACAAAAAGGGCCGAAGGACTCAGATTATGAATGTTCCGTAGGGAGTCAATCTGGAGGATCTCCTCAAGACCCTTGGTAAGGTCCTTTATTACTGAAGTCATCACTGCTCACTCTTCTTACGGAACTCCGAGAGGAGTTTCCCAACTCCGTAAGTCACCGCGAATATGGCAAGGGTTGAGAGGATTCCCAAAGCTAGAGCGCCCCAAATGTTGTCAAACCACGGAATCGTGTATTCGGGGAATGGTGCATTAATTAAATTCTCCCCAACGAACCCAAAATTCTCTGCCACCATGTCAAGTGTCTCATTTGATTCGTAGAGGACTAGGGTACCAATTATAACAAACAACAAGGCAATGATTATGCCGTAAAGTATTCCCTTATCGCGATTTTTCAAGACTTGTTCCCCCATGTTGATCAATTTTTAAACTCAGAGGAGCGGACCTGAATGTTGGGCTGAGAGCCAGGACTTCGGGCTTTGAATTGATGAGGACCTTCAACAGTACAGCAGTCACGAACCCTTCGGCTACACCTATGACAGAGTGATGAATCGCCATCACCGGGACAGCTATAGACACCCCGTAGAGAAATGTTGGAACGGAGAGTCCTAATTCCAGACCTGCCAGTACGGCTGCCAAGACGTCCCCCACAAAGCACCCCAGGAAGGCTCCAAGGAAAATTTGTTTGCCCTTTGTAATCTTTGCGATGAAAATGAAAATGATGTATGGGACAAGAACTCCTGCCACGCCCATGTTCAGAATGTTTGCACCCAAGGCAGTAACTCCCCCATCACCGAAGAGGAGGCACTGGAGCACCAATATAATAGTCATAGAGATCATTCCGGTGGAAGGTCCCAGTATTATACCCAAGGAGGCGCCCCCCAGGAGGTGAGCGGTTGTGCCTCCCACAACAGGATAGTTCATCATCTGTGCAGCAAAGAACAATGCCGTTAGAAGTGCCATGAGGGGGACTATTCTTTCATCTAGTTCTCGCTTCACATTTCTGAATGATAGTGCTAAAAAGACAACCGAAATGACGTAGGTGATTACGATCACAGCGGGACTCAGAAAGCCGTCCGGAATGTGCATAGGAAACCCTTCTTTTTTTGCAGTATTACTAATTTTGATAAAAATATTACTATTTAAACTTTTGTATGTTAGAGCCCTCAACAGGATGAGCCATGCTTTACTTTAATAAAAGGGTTTTCACTCATGGTGTAAGGAAAAATCATTTCATCTTTTCTGTAAATTGAGGGCAAAAAAAGAAAAAGAGAATACTGCCAGTTAGACAGTTCTCAGTTTATTGGACAACTTCAGCAGTAGCAAACCTGTTTGCTACCTTAGTTACCCTAACCTTTACATGGTCTCCAGCCTTTGTGTTTGGAACAAAGACTACGAACCCTTCAACTCGGGCTATACCTTCTCCGCGCCTGCTGATCTCTTTTATGTCCACTTCGTATTCTTTGCCCTCTTCTACGGGCTTAGGACCGAAGCTGGCTGGACCACGTCTGGGGCCAAATCTCTGGCGGCCCTCGCGATAATATCCCACTTTCTTCCCTCCTTCTTTACTTTTTATTGGGCTTCCGTAAAAAGAGCTGAGCTTACG
>JBMFMY010000152.1:0-3268 GCA_049970435.1 Candidatus Methanomethylicaceae archaeon | reverse complement strand
TGTAAAGCTTCTCCGGCATCAAGATTATCAAAACATACGCTAGTTAATAAACTTAACGCTAGCTAGAAGCAGTTTCGAAGCCCCACCCTGGCTTGAATCGTTGGCTTCTGCTTTTCCTTCATTTTAGCCCTTCACGGTCTCTGGATGGGAAGTGTTTCGCGGAAGCTTTTCCCCTGCGGCACCCCAGGCTCCCCCTTAAATGAGCCAATTGAGAGCACAAAGAATTAGGTGGGAATAACCCTATTTCCAATTGGTCAGAACCCTTGGAAGCGTTAAACTTTAAAACCACTTTTCTTAAATAACTTCTGTCAAACTGGGGGTTTCAAGACTGCAAAACAAAGGGTCTGTTGTTGATCGGCTGAGGAAGTACGTAAGGAGCACCGTAGAGGTTCACCTTCTCGACGGTCAAGTCATCAAGGGTAGGCTGATGCAGGTTGACGAAGACCTGATGAACATCTTCTTGGAGGACTGTGTCGACATCGATGGGCGCACTTCCCCAGCCACAGTCATAATGGGCGGATCCATCTCACATGTTAGCATACTCTCTCTCCCTGCTGAGGGCTCTCTAGAGGACAAAGTCTTCCAGCTGATCCTCAACAACAAGAACATCTCCATAACCGAGATCGCCAAGATCCTCAACACAAAGCCCAGTAGTGTCAGGTCCGCCATACTCCGCCTCAAGAAGAAAGGTCTCATATCCACAAACGAGTCCCAGAGGACCAGCCCGGAACAAAAATGATATCTTCTGCTCCTGCGAATTATTTATCCGGCAGGCGATGACGAAAAGTCCCAAAGACGTCAGGATGACTGGGATCTTGAGTTTGGAGCCTGCCTTTATAAGCCTCATGTAATTTATTCTATTCCCATACATTCTGAAGTTAGGAATTTGTCGAGGACTTCTGCAACAAACGGCCGGAGCGATGCCTTGTTTTGATTTATGTCGCAAGTCCCCAAACCGCTAACAGTCTAAGAAGCTGCCGTACAACCCGTTCCCCTCACAACAAAGGCTCATACAACGAGCATTAATGCGATAAAATTATTAGTCAGTGCCAAAAATTAAGCCCTTTATGCCCAAGGCTACGGTGACGTGGAATGGCGATCTCAAGCTGATAGGAAAGGACCAGCTCGGGCACGAGGTGCTCATGGAAGCCCACAAGAGATTTGGTGGTACTGGCGAGGGCACCACCCCTATGGATCTATTCCTGATCGCCCTCGGGGGGTGTGCTTGCCTCGATATCATAACCATGCTCAAATCCCGAAACCAGAAATTAACCTCTCTAGACGTCGACCTTGAGGGCGTAAGGAGAGAGGAGCACCCGCGTTTCTTCAGCAAGATCTCCATCAAGTTCAAGCTAGGGGGCGAGTTGGACGACAATGTGGTTGAGAGGGTCATCCGCCTTACCATGACAAAGATCTGCCCGATAGCAGCGATGCTCTCCAACATCTCGGAGATGAAGTGGAGCTACGAGATCTCGAAGCCCACAAATTTAGAGCAACCTATAAAAACTTAGGAAAACCAATGCTTATCCGGTGTAAATTTTGAATATTTGCCTCCTGACATGGGAATACCCCCCGAAGATCGTGGGCGGTCTTGGAACTTACACCTACGAGCTGACGAGGCAACTTGTGAAGATGGAGCACAACATTTGCGTCTTCACAATGAACGACGGCAACTTGAAGACGAGGGAGCTCATGGGTGGGGTCGAGGTTCATCGCCCGAAGCTCCTCGACATATCCGAGATCTTTCCCGATGTAGTCACTGAAGAGATAAGGCGATGGGGTCCCGGCATGCGCTTCTTCTCTGATGTGTGGCTCTACAACATACTTACCAGCTCAAAGATCGTAAACGATCTTGTTCCAAACGAGAAGCGGAGTTTCGACATCTTATCGGTCCATGACTGGCTCTCTGCAATGGCAGGTATCACTTTGAAGAAGTCCCTTAAGACCCCCATGGCTTTCCACATCCACTCGACGGAGAAGGGGCGGAGCCTTGGGGACGGATCCAAGCTGATAAACGATCTCGAACAAAAAGCGGCAAATTTTGCCGACAGGATCATCACGGTCTCTTATGCCATGAAGGATGAGCTGATCTCCTACGGATTCCCCTCTGACAAGATAGAGGTCGTCTGGAACGGTGTAGATCCAAACAAGTACTCCTTGGAAAGGATCCCGCCAGAGAAGCAACAGCAGATAAGGTCAAAGTACCGGATCGCACCAGATGAGCGGATGGTCTTCTTCATAGGCAGGCTCACGGGTGTTAAGGGGGTCGATCGCCTCCTTATGGCTATGCCGCACGTACTCTCCAAGTTCCCTAAGACAAAGCTCGTAGTTGTTGGCAAGGGGGAGATGGAGGGCGAGCTGGTCAGACTTGCAGCCTCTCTGGGAATACAGAACAACGTCATATTCAACTTCAATATGCTTCCCGAGGAGGAGCGGATCGCCCACTATGCTGCCTGCGACCTCGCGGTTTTCCCAAGCCTGTATGAGCCCTTCGGGATCGTAGCGCTTGAGGCCATGGCACTTAAAAAGCCAGTGGTGGTGGGAGCCAGAGGCGTCAGCGGAATGAGGGAGATCGTGGTCTCAGGCGGTCCGAACCAGTGCGGATACCACATAAACCCATACGACCCTCAGGACATAGCAATGGGCATAAACATGATACTGGGTGACGAGAACCATATGCGAAGACTTGGTGAGAACGCAAGGGCTAGGGTTCTGGCAGAGTTCACATGGGACATAATCGCCAAAAAGATAATGGATGTGTACACAAGGATAGTTGAGGGCAAGATCGAATCTTACTACTAGCATTATATTTTGGTGGTAGAATTCAAAATTAAATTTCTTGCACTCAAAACAAAAGAATAAAGGTCTAAGCGGCTGGACTTTTGCCCCTTTCCTTTACATTCATATTCACCTATACAATAACAATCCAGTTGTTGACACTCTCCGCGGCTGAAGCCGGGAGGTTCTTGGTTCTTCAGCCTTTATGTTTAATCAGAGTTCTGGGCTGTGTCACTTCAGCCCATAGTATGGGCATATAGCCCATGCCCGCTTTGAGATGTTAATGGCTCCGTTGAGGTCAGGATTGCATGAGTGCCCACAGTCGGGCATCTGAAAAATTTCAGACTCGGACCCATTCACGCCCGCATTTTTGGACTCTTCGATTCATTCCTCTCGCTTTAACATTTATTCCTAGCAGCTTTGCCTTGTATTCTATGAATCGGCTTATAGTATGGAGATCCGCTATTGAGCCATCTGCTGAATCTTCTGG
>JBMFMY010000151.1:0-3296 GCA_049970435.1 Candidatus Methanomethylicaceae archaeon | reverse complement strand
ATCGAGCCCTACGGACGAAGCAGGAACCTCGCCCCTTAAAAAGGGGAAAGTTCAGAAACGCTCCCCGAGCATTGTAAGAGTAACTAAAGGAAAGGTGGAAGCCCTGTCCGTTAGGGCGGGGAGGATGTCACAGGAGGTCCTTTCACAAAATGGGTATATAGTTCACACTGCAAAGGATGGGCAGGAAACACTCCAAAAGCTAGAAGAGAGAGTTTACAACCTCATACTGCTCGATATCATACTCCCCGATGTTCAGGGTTTGGATCTCATAGAGAAACTCACGGATACGCTTCCTAAGATGCGGAAAGTGATAATCACAGGGTACGCATCCCTCGAAAACGCTGTTAGAGCACTGAACCTTGGAGCAAACGTTTTCATTATGAAGCCGATATCACCAGTGGAACTGATAGAGGTCGTTGAAAAGGAGCTGGGGCTCCAGAGAGAGGAACTTAAAAATCTACAGGACAACATGGCAGAGTATGTCAGGAAGGAGACCGGCAAGCGCACTAGAGAGCTATGAGCTTCATAGTCTTTTTGTGTATTTTTTGTGTATTTATTATTTTTTATATATTATTATATTTAGTTTATTTTTTTATTAGTTTATTTTCTATAGTGGACAGGTTTACCAAGAGCTAGCCTGGTTCCTTCGACGATCGATTCGCTAAGGGTAGGGTGTGGGTGCACAGCGCCCTCTAAGTCTTCCATAGTTAGAGAAGAGGAGATTGCCAGCGAGAGCTCTCCGATAAGCTCTGAAGCTCCATGACCAACTATCTGAGCGCCCAAAATCCTTCCAGTTTTACTGTCACCGACGATCTTGAAGAAGCCTTCCGCTCTGCCCAAGGTCATAGATCTCCCGGATGCTGCAAATGGGAACTTCCCAACCACAGGCGAAAAGCCTGCCAGGGTTGCTTCGTTTTCATCGAGCCCAACTGTTGCGATCTCCGGGTCTGTGTATACCACTGAAGGCATAGTGAGTTTCGGCATCTCATCTCTGATGCCGGCGATAATCTCGGACAGGTAGTAACCCTCCTCCATGGCTCTGTGTGCCAAGAAAGGAAGACCGACAACATCACCTATGGCGAAGATTCCGCTAGCTGTGGTCTCCATTCTCCCGTTTACCTTGATGAAACCCTTCTCGTTGGTCTCGACCTCTGCAGACTCCAGGCTGAGGAGCTTTGTGTTAGGTCTCCGACCAACAGAAAGCAAAAGGTAATCGCCCTCAAAGATAGCGCCGTCCTCTGTGCCAACCCTCACTTTACTGCCATCTCCACTGTAGTCGCAGAGGGCTACTTTTGTGCCGACTCTTATCTGGACGCCCATCTTTTTTAGAGAGGACTGGATTGGCAAGACCAGATCATCAGAGTACCCGGGGAGTATCTGATCCATTATCTCTATAATGGTGACCTTGGTCCCTAGCGATGAGAATGCCGTGGCCATCTCCACGCCTATGACACCGCCACCCAATATCACGAGTTCACCAGGAAGGGATGTAATCTTGAAGACGTCGTCTGAGGTGATGATCCGATTGAGGTCGGGTCTAGCGAAGGGGAGTTCGGAGGGTGTAGAACCGCTTGCTATTATTATGGCTTCTCCCTCTATAGTCTCCCCTTGAGGAGATATCAAAAGGGATCTTTCCGATTTGAAACTTGCGTGACCCTTTATGACTTCTACGCCATATCCCTTGAGGAGATACTCAATGCCGCTCCTGAGGCGCCCAACCATTTGTCCGATCCACTGCTGAACCCTTTGGAAATCAACCGAGATGCCCCCAACCTTTATACCAAGTTTTTCACCCTTGCGGGCATTGTTTATGATTTCTGCAACATGTAGCAATGCCTTGGTGGGGATGCAGCCCCTGTTGAGGCAAGTTCCGCCAATTTCCCTCTCCTCGATGAGGGCAACTTTTTTCCCGAGCTGGGAGAGACGTATCGCAGAGACATAACCTCCAGGTCCAGCACCTATAACTACAGTATCGAACTTTTTCATAAAATTCCCCCGAGTGATTAAGAGACCTTTACCACCCTAAGAGAATTTAGCCTGGCATATATCTCGGCCTCCTCGCCAATGCCTTCCCCTTCGACCAGGTAGCGGTTCACAGTCATTATCTGATGGTCCCTCAATTCAACCGCTTTCTGGGTGGTGATCTTTAGCCCCCTCCGCCTCAAACCCAGCCGCATTGCCTTATAGACTTTACTTGGGAGATCCACAAGATTTTGGGAATAGACTATGATCTCGTCCTCATAGCGAAAGCAATCGCTCAGCTCCTCCCTGAGATTTGGACTTATAGTGGTGATCCTGTTGTCAGCTGCGTTCATAGCATCGTCTAACAATTTCTTGAGGGATTTGCGACCGCGCCGCCTTGCCAAAAAACCCACCAGATTTAGGTATATCCGGTTTGGTAATTTAATTTTTGGGTAAATTGCGAGAGGGAGGAGCACAGAGCGACATTTTTAACAACAGATCCATTTGTCAACGTTCATTTTGAAAAATTTGAGGAGCTACATCAAAGACTCCAAAACCCGCTCTATCCTAGTCACGGCTTCTATTAGGTTCTCCATGGAGTTAGCATATGAGATCCTGATGTGATTTTGGTAACCGCCGAAGTACTCGCCTGGTGTTGTGCTCACACCTCCCTTCTCCAAAAGTAGGTCGCAGAATGCACCTGATTTCATTTTTGTTGCTGAAATGTCAGGGAACAGGTAGAAGGCACCAGCCGGCTTATTGAACTTGAAGTACGAGGTTCTCTGCAGCGCGTCACATATGTAGTCTCTTCTCCTCTTGAACTCCTCGACCATGGGCCTGACTGCGGTATCGGGTTTGAGGGCTTCAAGGGCTGCCATCTGGACGAAGGAAGATGGGCAGCTGGCAGAATGTTGCTGAAGTTTATTAATTGCTGATGCCAATGACTTAGGAGCCGCAACGTAACCCAGTCGCCAGCCGGTCATGGCATAGGCCTTTGAGAAGCCGTTAATGGTTATTGTTTTTTCATCCATGCCTGGAAGAGAGCCTATACTGATGTGAGTCCCATCGTAGATCAACTTCTCGTATATCTCGTCAGAGATCACGTAAATTTCGGTGTCTAAAGCGATCTCAGCCAATTCAGAGATCTCTTTGTAGGACATCACATAACCTGTTGGATTATTCGGTGAGTTGATGATGATGAGCTTGGTTCTATCGGTGATAGCCTCCTTAATCCCTTCTATGTTCACTGAGAAATCTTCATGCGATGGAACTTCTACGACCCTGCCACCAGCTAGTGTGACAATCTCCATGTAGGATGGCCATGCGGGCGTCGG
>JBMFMY010000150.1:2025-3371 GCA_049970435.1 Candidatus Methanomethylicaceae archaeon | reverse complement strand
GAACTACAACAAACAAAATTTATAAGATTTATGCGTCATGGTTTAATTTAAACTTTCCTTCATATTTTCTTGATTTATGGATTGGTGTATGGTTGATGAGAGGCTTATTAGGCATAGTAGGCTTCTTTTAGGCTTAGATTTTGTTGGCAGTCATGATTGTGAGCTTAAAGCATTGAATAATGGCAAAGTTGGTAGGTTTTTCAAGCTTACCAAACTTATATCGAGTTTGTTGGTGTTGTTCACCATCTTATCTCAATGCCTTATCTGCAGTAAAATAGTAGGAATGTTATAAACTTGCATATTTTCAACTAATAACCATTTTATAACTCTTTCAGCAATATTCTATCCTGCTCGGTGTCTCTGATGCCCGCCATCCTTGTTTCTGAGTCCGACTTTGTGACAAACAAATTATTCTTAGACATAAAGGTGGCGGCAAAGTCGCTTGGCATTTCCTTGGACATCCACACCGAGAAGCGGATAGACAGCGGGAAGGCTGACCTCGTGGTGGAGCAGGCTGGGAAGAGGCTCCTGCTCCTGGAGGCGAAGTATAAGAAGAGAGTGGGATCAGTCGAGCACCTGATAGAGCCTAGAGATCCAAACGTTATAGCCCAAGCCGTAAACTATGCCGTGCTCGGCGGGTATTCTTTCTACGCAACCTGCAACCCGAAGAGGCTCGTCTTGTTCAAGGTAATCCCTGGTATGAGGGCCTACGAGAGCGAGGTAGCCTCCATCGATATAGAGGGGAACCCGGGATGGGCCGAGTCCCTGCTCAAAATCGTCCTTGGCATAGTTCCAGTAACAACAAAGGCTCTTGACGACTCCTTGGTCGCCCTCTTACATGAGGCATTCCTAGACCTAAAAGAGGAGTTCTCTTACTCTTTAAAGGAAAAGTTGAAAGATGAGGAGTTCAAGGAGCAGTTCGAGGAGTGGCTGAAGGACCAAGGATTAGAGTATAACGATGAGAACGTGAGGAAGATCGCTGAGCAGACCACCTACCTCCAGATAAACAAGCTCCTCTTCTACAACGTTGTAAGGGCGCTTTACCCGACGAAACTGAGGCAGATATCAATATCCGAGGAGGAGGATGTCTACAAATCTCTCTCTAAGTACTATGAGGACGTCAAGAGGATCGACTACGCCCCGATATACCAATCCGATCTCATAAGCGAGATACCCTTCACAGAGAGGGCTAAGGAAAGGTTCCGAACGCTTATAGATTCATTAAACGAGTACGACTTTTCAAAGATGGAAAGCGACTTCTTAGGGCGGGTTTATGAGAAGCTCATACCGCCGTTGGAAAGGAAGCGCTTAGGGCAGTTCTACACGCCTCCTGAGATCGTTGATCT
>JBMFMY010000150.1:0-2015 GCA_049970435.1 Candidatus Methanomethylicaceae archaeon | reverse complement strand
TGATAGTGAGGCTAACCGTAAAGGACGGGAGGGCTAAGGTCCTGGACCCAGCATGCGGCTCTGGATCCTTCCTCGTGAAGGCATACCACAGGCTCAGGGAGCTGAACGGGATACCAAAGGATCTCTCTGGACCTTTAGGCGAGAACTTCCACAGACAGTTATTGGACCAGATATACGGGGTGGACATAAACCAGTTCCCGGCTCACCTATCGGTGATAAACCTGGCGGTCCAGAACCCCCGCGCCAAGATCGATAAGGTGAACGTGATAGTCAAGGACTTCTTCGACCTCAAGCCGAGGCAGGAAACTTTGACGGGGTTCGAGAGCATGGACACCGCCGGTAATAGGCTTTTGGTCAAGATGCCCTATTCGTTCGATGCGGTAGTTGCCAACCCGCCGTATATCCGCCAGGAGGTACTAGGTGAGAGGGAAAAGGAAAAGATCTTCTCGTTAATACAGGAGGACTTCAAAGGTCAGCTCTTTGTCGGTCAGGCTAAGGATAAAAGAGGCATCGTCCTGGATAGGATGAGCGACATCTACATCTACTTCTATATACACTCCATAAGGTTCTTAAAGCAGGGAGGGATGCTTGGTTTCATCTCATCTAACAAGTGGCTCGAAGTCGGATACGGCGAGCCATTCCAGGAGTTTCTTCTTAGGAATGTCAAGATATTATACGTTATAGAGTTCGATAGGGCTGTGTTTCCAGATGCCGAGGTGGATACCGCAGTTACAATTCTTCAGAAAGAGAACGATCCTGATAAGCGGGAAAAAAACACGGTCAGGTTTATCAGGCTGAAGAGGTCGATAGAGAAAGCCGAATTAATGAAGCTATTAGAAGGGAAAGAGGATGTTGAGGACGATAGGATAAGAGTGACGACAATCCAACAAAGTAAGCTCAAGCCTGGCAAGTGGAACATCTACCTGAGGGCACCACCCGTATTCAAGAAGTTGGTTAATCATCCAAAGATGAAGCCTCTGGGCGAGGTCGCTCAAGTGATAAGGGGACCGACCACGGGTTACAACGACTTCTTCATTTTATCGAAGGAAAAGGCAAAGGAGTGGGGCATAGAACCCGAGTTTCTTGTGCCTTGCGTCTCTTCACCGAAAGGGGTAAAGGGATTAGTAATAAGAGCTGAGGATGTAGATGAGTACTTCTTCATGTGCGACAAACCGAAGGATGAATTGAAGGGGACGAACGCGCTAAAATACATCGAGTGGGGTGAGAAGCTAGAAGTAGAAGTCACAAGGGGGTCGAAGAGGGAAAGGCGAAGGTTACCTGAGCTAGAAACAGTAAAGGGGCGAAAACTATGGTATAGCCTTCCGAAATTACCTCTTCCATCAGCAATTTTCCCTAAGCTTTCAAGAGGAAGGCTAGTTACATTTTTAAATGAAAATAAAATCCCTGCGTCAGATGTATTCTATTATATTGTTTTGAATGACAGCACTTCCGCTCCAATTATCACCGCCAGTCTTAATTCAAAAGTTTGTCATTTGGCCTTAGAATTATTTGGAAGACAATATACTGGAATGCTTGATCTTAAAGTTTACGAGCTAGAATGTATCCCTGTAATAGACCCAAGAACCTTAAAAGATACAGAGGCTGATAGGTTATTGAAAGCTTTTCAATCATTAGCTAATGTTGTTGATCAGTCAATAAAAGCCAAGGGAACCCTCGAGTCCCTCAAATCCACTAAGAAAGGTCAGCTTGGCATCCTCGAGCTCGAAGCCCGCAAGAAACTCGAAGAAGCCATAGAAGCAGAGAAAAAAGCCCAGAAAGAGTTAGATGAGACTATATGCGATATTTTAGGACTTACAGAAGAAGAGCGACGCCAAGTAGAGGAGGGTCTTAAAGAACTCCAGGAGCTGCGTAGGGCTCGGACCAAGCTTTAACTATTGTAATCTGAGGTATTCTATATCGATTAACAATCTGTTCTTTGTTATTAGCGATTTACTTAAAGTCATGTTCACCCGCTGATCTCATATGAGTGCTTTATCAATTCCATCGCATAAGAG
>JBMFMY010000149.1:0-3386 GCA_049970435.1 Candidatus Methanomethylicaceae archaeon | reverse complement strand
GGGTCGTGTAGTAGCCATAAGGCTTAGAGATAGACCTCCGCCTAATGATCCCCCTGTCGCAATAATCACTGCTGGAAGCGCAGACATTCCGGTTGCAGAGGAGGCAATGGCGGTAGTGAGAGAGATGGGCTTCAGAACGCTCAACTTTTACGATGTAGGAATAGCCGGTCTCCACAGGATCTTTCCAGCCGCCAAGAAGTGCATCGAGGAGGGCGCGGTCGTGGCAATTGTGGTCGCAGGCATGGAGGGCGCCCTTCCATCGGTCTTCAGCAGCCTATTCTCTGGCATAGTGATAGGCGTACCTTCCTCCATAGGATACGGTCATGGAAAGTATGGCGAGGGTGCTTTGACAACTATGCTTCAGTCATGCAGTCCCGGACTGGTCGTTGTGAACATTGACAATGGGGTCGGTGCAGGGATCGCTGCGGTTCTAATCTCTCGCTTGGCGTCGAAGAAATTCTGACCCCCAAAGCCAATAAAACAAAATTTTAGCCTGCCCTTCAACAAAAAAGCACATGGGCCATCTGATCCACTATGTGTCGTTATAATCCCTTTGACTTTATTCGTGAGGTTTCACACACTATTCATCAACAACATCCCATTCATCAATATGGATCTCAAAGAGCGGGTGGATAGTAGCTGCTTAATAGTTCTCTTTTCTTGAAGATGCCTTCAGTCTCCCCTTCAGGTAGATACTATAACAGATCAACAATATCAACGGAAGATAAAAGATCATAAACTCAAATTGCGGCTGGAAGACTGGCTCTCCCAATACCCTATTCATCAGCAGATAAATGTCTACGACGCCTAGGATAATGGTCGCCAACAGGGCGTTTCTGAAGTCCTCTTCTACCATAAAGGATTCTTGAACTTTCATGCAATATAAAAATATCCTTCCAGAGAAAACCATATATAGAAGTGCTTTCTGTTTTTTTCAAGAAATTAATTTTAGTGAATTTGGAGGATGCTGTTATGGCGCAGAGTTTACCAGTATTGGTGTTGAAAGAGGGCACCTCGAGGACTACCGGTAGGGATGCCCAAAGGGCAAATATAATGGCTGCCGTGACACTCGCCGAAGCTATTAGGTCCTCATTGGGACCCAAGGGGATGGACAAAATGCTTGTTAGTAGCTTCGGTGATGTAACAATAAGCAATGACGGCGCCACAATCGTAAAAGAGATGGATGTGCAGCACCCGGCCGCCAAGATGATGGTCGAGGTGGCAAAGGCGCAGGACACAGAGGTCGGAGACGGAACCACAACTGCCATGGTCCTCGCAGGCGCTCTGCTCAGGAAGGCAGAGGACCTTCTGGACCAAGAGATCCACCCGACAGTAATCATAGAAGGTTACAAGAAAGCCATGGAGAAAGCTATCTCTATAGTTGACAGCATGGCGATTAAGGTCGATCCAACCGACAAGAAGAAGCTCAAGGATGTTGCGATAACTACTCTGAGCGGTAAGAGCGTGGTCGCAGGTCACTTCGAGAGGCTCGCCGAACTTATCGTTGATGCCGCTCTCTCAGTGGCTGAGAAAGTTGGCGACAAATACAAGGTTGACCTGGACAACATCAAGCTCGAGAAGAAGAAGGGCGAATCGTTGGACGAGACCCAACTTATCCATGGTATTGTTCTCGACAAGGAGATTGTTCACCCAGGAATGCCCAAGAGGATCGAAGACGCAAAGGTCGCGGTCCTGGACTGCCCACTAGAGATCGAGAAGACCGAGATTACCGCAAAGATAAACATAACCTCGCCGGAGCAGATGAAGCGCTTCTTGGACGAAGAAGCTGTAATGCTGAAGAGTATGGTGGACAAGATCGCAGCCACAGGTGCCAACTTCGTAGTCGTTCAGAAGGGGATTGACGACATCGCTCAGCACTACTTGGCTAAGAAGGGCATAGCTGCCGTCAGGCGTGCCAAGAGGTCTGACATTGAGAACTTAGCAAAGGCATGCGGCGCCAGGATCGTCACCACCATAGACGACCTGACTGCGAAGGATCTCGGATACGCTAAGCTCGTGGAGGAGAGGCGCGTTGGAAAGGACAAGATGGTCTTTGTCGAGGGCTGCAAGAACCCCAAGGCCGTTACCATACTGGTCAGGGGTGGAACTGACCGCTTCGTTGACGAGGCTGAACGCTCACTCCACGACGCAAAATGCGTAGTCAGGAACGTCATACAGGACCCGTGGCTTGTCCCTGGCGGAGGAGCACCCGAAGAGGAGATAGCCACCAAACTTAGGGAGTATGCCAAGTCCTTCAGCGGCAGGGAACAGCTGGCGATCCTGAAATTTGCCGAGGCTATGGAGGAGATTCCGACAACACTTGCCGAGAACTCCGGTCTGGATCCTGTCGACATACTCGTGGAGCTCAGATCTGCCCATGCGAGGGGGGAGAAGTACGCTGGCGTCAACGTCTTTACAGGCAAGGTCGTCGATATGGCAAACGAGAACATATACGAACCCGCAAGCGTCAAGAAGCAGGCCATAAAGTCAGCGACCGAAGCGGCTATAACCCTCCTGAAGATAGATGATATAATCGCCGCTGCCGCTCCTAAGAAGGAGAAGGAGAAGGAAGAAAAGAAGGGCGAGGGTGGCGAAGAAGGATATTCAGGAATGGCGGAATGAGTTGAGTAAAGAGAGTGAAACTAAGCAGATACTCGGTCCTGCAGTGATGACCCGGTTTGAGCGAGCCCGGGTGCTGGGAGCCCGGGCACTACAGATCTCTATGGGTGCGCCACCACTCATAGAGACCACAGGGAAGACCCCTCTGGAGATCGCGGAACAGGAGCTCAAGATGGGCGTCCTACCCATAACTATAAGGCGAAAGCTTCCAGACGGAAGGTACCAAGATATCCCGTTGAAATGGCTCCTAAAGAACCAATAATTTTTTCTCTTTTGTTTTTTATTTTTATTTTCATTTATAACCTTAAAGGAAATCAAGGCTCAGAAGGAGCTCGCCACGCCTAATAAGCCTCTCATCAACAGCCTTCCAATCTATAAAACAATTTAGTTTCATCTATAACATCAGCGAATGTAGGGTTCCGACAGATCTTTAACCATTAAGTATGCGTCTTCCCCATCTCTATAGTAAGACTCGATTATTCTGCTCGCCCTGAAACCCAACTTCCTGTAAAGTTCGATGGCAGGCTTGTTACTCACCCTAACCTCCAAATATATCTCTGTAGCCCCGCACTCGCGGACCCTCTTTATGCCCTCCATCATCAGGCTGTACCCTATTCCCCTATTTCTATACTCCTTCATGACTGCGATTGAGATTACGTGTCCTTTTTTGGCAAAAGCAGCTCTCAGGTTTGATATCCCAAACTCGATCCTGCACATATTGTAGCCTATTACCTTACCGTCCACCTCTGCTACCAGAAAGATTCTTG
>JBMFMY010000148.1:0-3416 GCA_049970435.1 Candidatus Methanomethylicaceae archaeon | reverse complement strand
CTCCTCCATCCCATCTCATTAATGCATGGGCTATTGCAGAGCCACCCTTTCGGGCCCGGAAGATCCGATTTAAGGCTAATGCAATATCCGGGCGAGAAAATAGGCTTCCTCGATTCATCCCCACCCTACGGATGGGGTCTTCTTGCGAAGGAAAGATAAATGGATCCCATCATTTAGATGGAAGTTCATAAATTCATCTGTGGGCATCTGATGCCAAGAAATCTCTTTGCACCGTTCCGCCGTGGGCAACTCAAGCATTCTCTATTATCCATACCATCTCTTGTTTATACGATGTGAGCGGTCGGTAATCGAAACCCCCATATACTTCCCATTTCTTGAAACCTGCTAGCCTCAATAGAAGCTCAAATTCCCTCTTGTAGATTAGAGCGAACCTGTATGTACCCTTCCAGAAGACCTCTCCCTCCTTGTAAACCACAGCAAGGGTCTCTATGATCTGGTTTATCTCGTCAACAAAGTATGACTTCTCTCTGAGTACATACTGACCCGTTTCAGTGACTATCAGATCCTCTGACTCCTTTCCAAAGCTCATCATTCTCTCTATATCCGGATAGAAAAAGTTCAATATCAGGCGGCCGCCTCTCTGAAGGTGTCTCCTGAAATTCTTCAAAGTCTTCAACTGGTCATCCGTCGTCAAATTGTAAAGGTAACTCCGGAATGGAACAATTATCAACGCGAACCTGTCTCTGAGTTTGAAATCGCGCATATCTCCTAGGTTCACTTTAGGATTTAATCCAAGCGTCTCTGCCTTTGCCCTGAGCTCGTCCAACATGCATCTTGAGATGTCTATTCCATAAACATCTATTCCTTCCTTAAGCAACTCAAGGTATATCCTGCCAGTCCCGCATCCGACCTCCAAAACTTTCCCAGAAGCTTTCTTTGCCTCCCTCTTGTAAAATTCAACATCCTCCTTGTATCCACCGTATATTATATCATACACTTTTGCCCATGCGTCATACTCACTATTGGTAATATTTATCCCCCAACTGTATATCTTATTAAATATAATAAAAAGGCATTGTAATATAAATGGTTTTGATATTTTACTCCGTCTCCCAGATAAAGCGCCCTCTCTTTTTGTAATGCTCCACCAAACCGCCATCCTCGAGTATCCTCATAAGGAAGTCAGGTATGGGCTTGAAGTCGAAAGTCCTGTCCTTGGCGTAGATCTTTCCTTCTGACAAAGAGACCTCAATTATGTCTCCAGCATTCACATAATCAGGCAACTCCCCGCACTCCACTAATGGTAAACCGATGTTGAATGCGTTCCTGTAGAATATCCTGGCAAAAGACTTTGCTACAACAACGCTTATGCCTGCATGTTTTATCACAATTGGCGCCTGCTCCCTACTCGATCCGCACCCGAAGTTCTTTCCAGCCACTATGATGTCCCCTTTCGAGACCTTCGATGCAAAACTCGGATCTGCACCCTCCATCGCGTGCCTTGCGAGCTCGTCAAAGTCTATGGTCTTAAATTTGTACTTCCCGGGTATTATGAGATCCGTGGAGATGTCGTCCCCAAACTTCCAAACCCTACCTCTGATCCTCATCTAAGCCACCACCTCTGGAACCGTGAACTTTCCATTCAAAGCTGAGTACGCTGCCGTGAGCGGTGACGCAAGGTATACCTCTGCATCAGCACATCCCATCCTACCCTTAAAGTTCCTGTTTGTTGTGGATATTACTACATCGCCTGGTGATGGTACGCCGTGATGCCCGCCTACACACGGTCCACACCCTGGCACTCCGACAGCACATCCCGCTCTAACAAGTTCTTCGATTATGCCCTCTCTCAGCGCTCCCAGCATGACCTCCCTCGATGCTGGCATCACTATTGTCCTTGCCTTCACCCTCTTTCCTCTCAGCACTTTAGCCACAAGCCTCAAGTCCTCAAGTCTGCCGTTGGTGCAGGAGCCTATGAAGACCTGATCAACATCCTTACCCTCAAACTCTCTCACTGCCTTGACGTTGTCAACTTGATGGGGACACGAGAGCATGGGCTCCAGCATGCCCGCCTCTACTTCAAGCTCATCGGCATAGTAAGCATTGCTGTCAGCCACAATCTCCTTAAAAGGCACTTTTATCCTTCCCTCCAGAAAAGCCTTTGTCTTGCTGTCGGAGGCGACTAGCCCTGTCTTGCCTCCCATCTCGATCGCCATGTTTGTCATCACCATCCTGCTCTCCACACTCATATCCTTCACAGTCTCTCCGGTGAACTCCACAGACTTGTAAGTCGCACCATCTGCCTTGATCTCACCGATTGCGTAGAGTATCGCGTCCTTCGAAGTGACATTGCCAGGGAAACTCCCGGTTATATTTATCCTTATACTCTCCGGCACTTTGAACCAGAGTTTTCCAGATGCGAAGACCGCTGCCATGTCTGTTGATCCTATGCCCGTCGAAAAAGCTGCAAAGGCTCCATGAGTGCAGGTGTGTGAGTCTGCTCCCACCACTACAGCACCCGGAAAAACATACCCCTTTTCCGGAAGGATCTGGTGGCAGATCCCTTCACCGACATCGTAAAGCTTTATTCCATGCTTGGCCGCGAATTCACGCATCATCTTGTGCAGTGCCGATGTGCCCTCATTAGAGCTAGGCGATATATGATCGATTACGAAGATTGCTTTTTCCCTGTCCCAAACACTCTTAGCCCCCATCTCATTGAAGCTTTTTATCATGAGCGGGGCAGTCCCATCATGGGCCATTGCAGCATCTATCGGCAGAACAACAATATCGCCTGGAGAGGGCTCGCGCCCTATCTTCTGAAAAATTATTTTTTCAGCTAACGTCATACCCATAATCCTTCCACCAGACCTCCTTTTTTATCCTAAATGGCTATTTTAAAGTTATCTCAAAAGTAGAAAAATGGAAGCTATGAAATAGAAACTATTATTATATCATTCATCACACCATTAATTGAGACTGTATGAAAAAAAGAGTTGAGCGGTTTAGCGTTTCTGTGCCACCTGACCTACTGGAGGATTTTGACGCCATCACAAAAAAATTGGGGCAGGATCGATCTAAGGCTATTCAGCAATCCATGCGTCTTTTTCTATCTGAACACACATGGAAAGAGGGCACATCCGAATGTGCTGGCGCACTAGTGCTGGTTTATGATCACGACGTTCACGAAGCCGAGGAGAACCTCACAGACCTCCAGCACAAATTCAGAGACATAATAAACTCATCTCTCCATGTCCACATCGACGAGAAGAACTGCCTTGAGATATTAGCACTCAGGGGGAAAGTTGAAAAAGTCAGGGATTTAATAAACAAGATATCGGCTTGCAGAGGGGTAAAACAGATCAGACACACTGTAGTCGAGCTCTCGGCTTGACTTTGTCGGCGGGAAGCCACCTTCCGTAAGGGAGGGGATGAGAGCCGATAAGTATTTATAG
>JBMFMY010000147.1:0-3434 GCA_049970435.1 Candidatus Methanomethylicaceae archaeon | reverse complement strand
GTTGTCACCCTCTCGTAACCTTCCATTATAGCCCTCACAATTTCCGAATACGTGATTTTCTCAACCTCTATGACATTGGCCTCTCTGCCCAACCTCCAAGGGCTTGGGCTGTGGCTGTCGCTGTTCGATATGAGGGTGAAGCCGTCCAATTTGCTGACTCTCCAGTTCATCGGCGGGTCCGAAGAGAGTCCGGTCTCCAAAGCGTAGACATGCGGCGTCTGATCCTCATAACACTCCTCTATGTTATCCACCCCACCCCTGTCCCCAAAAAGTGAGAACCAAGGGGTCCAAATGTGCGCAGGCACGACTAAGCATTCTTCTCCGAACTCGACGACCTCCTCCACCAGTTGCGCCCCGCTCATGGATAGGTTGGGCCTTCCGTCCGCCTCTAGATCCCCATATTTCGCGAGCCTATCACAGACTTGCTCGGCAACCTCAAGCGACGGCAGCATTATCAGGTGATGAATCCTCCTAACCCTCCCATTGAATTCAAAGTTTGTGCAAACTTCTCCTGTCACCATGAATCTGATATTACTCCCATCAAGTCTATAGAGCCCTTCTTCCTCTCTGAGGCTTTTCAACTCATCCCTCCACTTGGGGTGTGTGAAGTCGCCCATACCAAGAACATTTATGCCCTTTACAGAGGCGCCCCTTTCCAAGTTTTTAAGAGTCATGTCCTTACTCGTTGCCCTGCTGAATGGACTGTGTATGTGAAGATCCGCCACAATTCTCGTCTTAATCCCCCCTCAGTATCTTCATCAAAGCCTATGCAAAAAATTATTAATACGTTCTGCTATAAAACTTGGTTATTACAGGGACGTGCAAAAATGGCGCCCCCCATCTTCGCAAGGTTCTACATGAACGGTCCCGCTCTCTTCGAAAAGATAAAAGAGGTTGCATCATCCCAGAATTACCAAATTGCTTTTGAGGATCCCTCTAAGAAAATTATTCACCTTCACAAAAAAGATAGAGGCAGAACAATTCACCTTATAGTTTATGTTGGAGATGGTAAGGATCGTAGCATAGCCATTGAAGTCAAACCCGGCTACGAAGGAATATACATGGACTACAGCAGACGGTTTTTGGAGGGCTTGAAAAAAGTGGCAAGGTGATTTGTATTGGCGTTTATGTGGGGAGTCCGTTTTTGGTTGCGTTTGATAAGAGAAATAATGGCATCTATTATAGACGTCACCAAAAGATGCTTTAATGGAGATATTGATCCAGTCATACTCCCAATAGACTCCGTACTTGCAAAACCCCTATCACAAACGATGTTGGCGAACAGCATAACATACACTCCTGGAACAGTGACTATCGAGGTCGACGTCCCCCAAAAGCGGCTCTATGTCGGTGCAATCAACCCGAGAACAAGGGGGGAGGTTATTCCTTTAGAACCACACATAGCGGGGTGGCTTGAGAAATGATCGATGTCACATCATTAACGGCTCTTGCAGATTCTGTATTCTTCTGGGGCGCATTCACTTTCATGATAGCTGTAGCGATTGCTGGTTTAGGTGCCCTAAGACTTGCATTGAAGGGGGAGGCAGTGACCTCCCTTATGGGAGTAAGTGCGCTTACAACTGCCGCTGGCGTCAGCCTTTACATCATCCAGATCATATTTGAAATAGAATTTGCTAGAGATACTGCTATCGCCCTTCTTGTTTTGGGCGCTGTGGGCACTATAGTATTTGCAAGATTATTCAGAATGGAGGAGGGCGAATGATCGAAGAAATATTCGTCGCGGTATATGGGATAGCAGTAATGGCATTTGTTGCATGGAATATCAAAAAAGGAACTTTTGTGATAGAGCCTGCGAAGCTGATTCCATCCTTGATAGCAGTCTTTGTACTATTGGTGGTTTTCCTGATCTTTAATGGCGTAAGATTAGATACTGCTATTACTGCTTTAGGAAAAATTGGTGCCGGCGGAATAATGTTCGCTGGAACGATACCCATGATAGGAGCTGCAGTGGGACTCTTCAGATTTGGGGACGAATACGGACCGAATATATTCTACGCTAGAAACCACATAACTGGGGTGATAGATACTGTAGCCTCTTTGGTAATGATATTTGGTGGCTTGCTCATATTCAGGCTCGATTTGGTTGCCGTTGGATTCTTCTTCTTTGTACTTATCCCGTTCTGCGGCAATGCGCTCGCCAATGCTTATTATTATAGCTACCAGAGGAGGTTAGAAAAATGATCGAACTATCTTCGAGTTTTATAGTAATGGCCTATGTTTTGGTTGTGGCAATAACAGTTGGAGCAGTAGCCGCTCTTCTTCAAAAGGACCTTTTGAGGGCTGCATTTATATCAGGTGCCGAAAGCATCGCCCTTGCCTTCTTCTTCCAGGCACTTTTGGCACCTGACTTGGGTTTAACACAGGCAATTGTAGGAACAGTACTGCTTCCAGGAATCATTATTTTGGGAATATTCAAAACAAGGAGGACTGAAGAAGATTGATCGAACTCACCATTCAGTTGCTTGGCTTTATCGCCGCCGCTGCACTTGTAGTGATCGGGATAGCCGGTATGCTATTCCTAGACAACCTCATCAAGAAGATAATCGCATTCACTCTGCTCTCCGACGGCGTAAACCTCCTTTTAGTGGCTCTTGGTTATGTGGAGGGTGGGGTTGTCCCAATACTTATACCTGGAATGTCAGTGTCCGAATTCGCGGCGAGGGCAGCCCTCGTATTCCCTGTGGGAATCGTACTGACCAACATCGTCATAGGCGTAAGTACCACGGCAATACTGGTCGCTTTGGCAATAATGCTCTACAGGCGATATGGCACACTGAAGGCCTCTAAGGTGTTAAAGGGTGAGCGACGATGAGCGAATACCCCTCAAACCTTTGGTCAATCCCACTGCTAGTAGTAATTCCATTACTTGTTGCTGTTGTAGTGAACCTCGTATATAACAGACCTCGCATCATAAAATTCATTTCCCTCATCTCTGCCATATGTCTGGCTGCCATTGCGCTGATCTCTCCTTACGGCTATCATTGGTTCACCGGACAACCTGCACTACGCCCCGATACCTTAACTTTTACGTTTGATCCTGGTTTTCCTGCTTGGAGGCTGGCTCTAGAGTTCTACTTCGGACCTCTCCAGCAATTAATGATCTTCGTTATGTCCCTGATATTGATATTTGTTATAGCTGTTGCTACGAGCAGCCTCACAAAACGCCAAGGAGCCTACTTAGGTATGATCTTCTTACTCTTCGCATCCGCTGCCATCATAATTATGGTGAACGACCTTTACCATCTTTGGATCGCTGTCGAGATTGGAAGTCTTGTGGTGGCGGGGGTTGTGGTGGGCTCTGGAACAGGTGTGAGCCACAAGGCCGCTCTGAAATACACCTTCTTCTCAGCCCTCAGCGGGGCTGGTCTGGCTATTGCTCTGGCCTTAATATTGGGTTTGACTGGTTATTCAAA
>JBMFMY010000146.1:0-3439 GCA_049970435.1 Candidatus Methanomethylicaceae archaeon | reverse complement strand
GGACCGGGTTCGTCGGCCTAATGGGGGGTTACATCACGGCATCGCTGGCCTCCAATGCCGTCTACTTCTACAAGTGCAGGTGGGTGAGCTTGACTAGGCCGAACCTGAAGGTCGCTAAGGAGCTATTAGCGGCAAGCATGCCCTCCTACATACCATCGATCCTGGGTGTTGCTGGGACTTGGCTGGGCGTGGTCGGGATATTTGGGCTCGCGGGCGGGGAGCAGACAGGGACTTACTACATGGCTTTCACCATAGCCTCTCTGGTTTACAGCATACCTGGCACGCTCCTCGGGCTCATGTTCCCTGTCCTGAGCGGGATGGAGGATGGGAGGAAGAGGGCTACCAACAGGGCTGTTAGGCTCACCTACGCCATGATCGCACCGATCTCCGCCCTCGGGATCGTCTACCCATGGGTCCCTCTAGGGCTTCTAGGAGAGTCCTACACGGCTTCAGCGTTAGCCCTCCGGGTACTCCTGCTCGGGACCTTCATCGCTCCCATAAGCTCAGGGTTCAGCAGCCTGGTCTACGCATACGGGAGGTACAAGCTTGTAACAATTATTGGGATCGCAGGCAACATCCCAAGGGTCCTCCTCTACATCCCCCTGGTGGCTGCTTTTGGGGATGTTGGGGTCGCAGCCGCTTACGTTGCGGGTTACTTCGCCTCCGCAACAGCTGCCGTGGTGATGTCGGGGAGGGTAGGTTACAGGCTGGAGGCCAGGAAGAACGCACTGCTTGCTTTGGTGCCTCTGATCCCAGCCCTCCCTACAGGGGCGCTGGGGATCCACTGGGCGGTAGGGGCGATCATGGTGGTGGCAGTCTCGGTCTTGGCATATGCAAGGCTTGGGCTGATAACGAGGGAGGACCTCCGCGAGCTCTCAGAGGCCCTCCTCTCAAAGAGCCAGCTCAGGGCTGTGTACCCTTACACAAAGCACATAATGTCCATACTCTACAGGGAAGCCACGGATGGAGAGTGAGCTGGGCACGCACCATACTGTGTTTTGAGATACGGCGATCCCATGAGAACGGTTCAGCTCCCCGTGACCGCCCCTGTGTGGATCTAGTCAATATATTTTAATCTCGAAACAAATTTATTATTGGGTGATCACTATGTTCGAGGAGGACTTCTTCCCAAGATGGTTTAGGAGAAGGCTACCATTCTATGAGTTCTTCAGGGAAGCCGAGGAGATGTTTAGTGAGATGGAGAGGGAGTTCGAGAGGCTCTTCAGGGACAAAGAGCTCATGAGGGAGCGGGTCCTCCCAGACGGCACCAGGATCCAGGAGTTCGGTCCGATAATTTACGGCTACAGCATGACCATAGGTCCAGATGGTAAGCCCGTGATACGCGAGTTCGGTAACATCAAGAGGGAGGTCGGTCCTGGCATAAAGCCGAGGCTTGGCATCAGGGAGGAACGTGAGCCTCTCGTCGACGTCATCACCACGGAGAACGAAGTGAAGGTCTTTGCAGAGATGCCTGGCATAGAGAAATCCGACATAAAACTCGAGGGGACGCCGACGACATTGACCATCTCAGCCGACAACCCGCAGCGCAAGTATTACAAGGAGGTTGAGCTGCCGGTCGAGGTCGACATAGAGAAGGCGAAGTCCACCTACAAGAACGGCGTCCTCGAAGTGGTTTTACCGAAGAAGGAAGCGAAGGAGAAGGGCAAGACCATAAAAGTCGAATAACTACCACCACAACCCTTCTTTTTTTGTAGTTGTTAGCTATGTCCATCTTATTTTTCTCTTAAACCTGTCTTTGATGGCTTTATCAACCAGCTCTACTCGTTTTCCAACGATGCTTTTTTATCCGAAGAGACTCTTGCTGCCAATTGTGCCGCTTCCAAAAGCCTCCTCAATATATCAGTCGTAGCAACTACTCCAACAAGTTTGCCGTCATCCTCGACCACAAAAGCGTGGTCTGCACCCACCTCTATCATTTTCGATACAAGCCTCCTCAAGCTTTCATCCTTTCTGATCAGAAGAGGAACCCTCATAAGGGTCTGGTCTATCCTCAACCCCCACTTATCCTCTGGTATCACTAAAAGATCCTCGAGTGCGACATATCCCATGATGTGCCCATTACTATCAACAACAGGATATACCCTATGACCGTGCTCCCTTACCATCCTTAAATATTCGAGGACGCTCCCGTTCTCGCTAAGCACCACTGGATCTTTTGTCATCACATCCGAGACTTTAATGGAATCTAAGACGCCGACCTTCCCATTCATTATGTGATAAAGCTCGCTCACACTCTTCTCTTTCTTACCTGGCTCCTTCACTGGTTGTACCTCCTTGAAGAATGTGGACCTCCCAGAGGCGAAGTAGCTGGTGGTTGCTGACACGAGCGATACTATCAGGGAGGATGGACCAACAGTCTCTGCAACGAAGGCAACGCCGGCAAGCAGTGTCTTGTTCGTGGCAGCCATCACCGCCGCCATGGCTGCCATGACCAGCGAAACATCTGTTGTCCCATACAGAATTTTGCTGTACAGCAGCCCCAGGAACGCCCCGACGAAAATGGACGGTATGAATACACCTCCCGTCCCGCCCATTCTGAGAGTTACTGATGTGGCTACTATTTTCAGGATCAGTATGGCTAGGATGTAGACAGGAACAGCGATATCAAACTCTCCCGAAAGGACCGCATCGATGGCGCCATAGCCAAGACCCATGACCTGGGGAGCAAACAGCCCAATCGCACCTATAACAGCCCCTCCAATTATCGGTCCATAAATTCTTGGATATGGAACCTTTTCCCCAAGCCATCTGTAAGTGAATACAAAGAACCTCCCGGTGAGAGCCGCAAGAATTCCTAGCAAAAAGCCGTGTAGGAGCGCAGTTGGTGACGACACTAGCGGCTCTGGCACGTAGGGGAATATGTGCTGAGGACCAAGAAGCCCCACAGAGACAAAATAAGCGATGAGGGAAGAGAACGTTGCTGGGATGAAAGCGTCCTTCGCTAGGTCCCGCTGGTACGGTATCTCCAGCGCGAAGAGGATCCCAGTCAAGGGGGCTTTGAATATCGCAGAGAGCCCCGCTGCGGCCCCGCTCAACAGGTAAATTCTCATGTTCAAGGGCTCAAGCCCAAGCCTCCTACCGATGGAGGATGCTATCCCTCCCCCGAGCAGAAGGCTGGGTCCCTCAAGTCCAGCGCTGCCTCCAAGTCCTATAGTCGTCACTGATGCGAGGGTGCTGCCAAGGGTGTTCCTCTCAGATAGAACCCCTCCTGAATAGTGGTACGCTTCGAGGAGCTTGTGAGTTCCGCAGCCCCCCTCTGCCCTGCCAGTCAAAACCCTCAGGATCAGATACGCTCCGAGCAAACCTGCAACCGCGAATAAGATCGCAGAGTACTCCCACTGCGAAACGAAGAGGTTTCTTATGCTCCACAGCAGATTGTGAAGGAGATATACGGCTACCGTTGCGAGCCCGACCAGGA
>JBMFMY010000145.1:0-3449 GCA_049970435.1 Candidatus Methanomethylicaceae archaeon | reverse complement strand
TATGAACAGGTGGACGTGGTCGGGGTTTATGGCAAGTTCAAGAACCTTAATCCCTAACTCATCCGCAACCTGACGAATTATCTGCTCAAGCCTCTCCTTAACCTCCCCCACCAGGACTGGCTTACGCCTCTTTGGACACCAAACTAGGTGGTACTGGATTAAAAAGACCTTGTTCCTTGAATGTTGATAGGTTTTCACAAGTCCACATAACTTGTCGCTACATTTAAACTTATCGACAATTCATCCCACGGTTAAAACCGTAGGCTTGTCGAATTTCCATGTAATACTAAGTATATTGATTTACAAAATTTTTCAGAATCAGTGAAATAAGTTTTTACATTTCAAAAGTGCCGGGGGCGGGACTCGAACCCGCGGTCTCCGGATTTCTCCTCACAAAGCGCCTTGTCCCTTTTTATGATTATGAGTCCGGCGCTTTAGCCAACCTAAGCCACCCCGGCGGCGTGGAATTCTTTATCAGGCGTATATTTAACTCTTGTGAAGATTAATGCTCCGGAACAACTGAAAAACAAGAATGCAAAAATTGATTCAAAAGAAAGTACAGCTAGATGTAGGGAGATGTGTACAGGTTTAGGTATGCGTTACTTCCATGCTCCTAGAGTGTCGGAGACGGTTAGCTCTGCACCACTTCTTATGATTAAGTTGATGGTTTGACCCACAAGTATTTACACATAAGCAAGTATTTTCACATGTTAGACAAACTACAAATGAGCCCCTGTTGCCAGAAAAAGATAAATTTTTAAAGCGAACCTCATTAAAAAAGTGTAAGCCCCAGTAGCTCAGCCCGGCAGAGCGACGGTTTTGTAAACCGTTGGTCAGGGGTTCAAACCCCCTCTGGGGCTCCAGTGAACTTTCTCTTAAAAAAGCTTGAGAAACGTGGCGCATTAACTCTTCCCGGTGTCTTGAGCCTGTCGGGCTAAGGTCTCTGTCTTGACCGTTAACTATGTTTGTCACAGAAACCGCCTCCCACGGCTAAAGCCAGTGGGCTACCTGCGGTAGATGGCGAACCATCCATCTCTATCGGAATGGGCTTCTTGGCAACAAAGTTAAAAAACTTTACTATTATAATAGCACATTTTTGAGCAAAATGGTTGTGAGCTTCTATGCGGACACTGCAGATGGCTGCCTCCAAGTTAAAATTCTTTTAATTAGTGATGCTTTCAAGGACACTGTAGCCTTTAGTGTCCATCCTTTAGATCCTCGTCCCTTCTGCGCAAATGAAGTGCCACGGAATCAGAACGTCCTAAAAAAGTTGGATGATTCGCCTATCCTATTGTTGATCGATCCCTGATGTCGTTAAAAACACAATGTATACAGGAAACTCTTCAACGGCCTCTCCTGTTTTGGTTTTGGGTAATCCTGTACCTGAAGGACACGAGCATGTCGGCCATCAAACACCACAGATAAGAAGAATATTCAAAGTCCCATTACCCCCAACATGGGGTTTTTTGGGCGCCCATTTTATAAAATTTAAAGTTGGGGAGGGCGGAAGGCGTTTGTCAATAATGTTAACCAAAAACTTATATAAGGTTAACAAATTTCTGCACTATGGTGTTCGTGATGTCTAGAATGATGAGTAAGAGCAGATCGCTTGCGCTATCTTCTCTGTTCGCAGCACTTACAGCAGTAGGAGCGTGGATCTCCGTACCATTTTCTCCAGTCCCACTGACGCTACAGACATTTTTCCTGTACCTTTCAGTCCTAATCCTGAGAAGAAACGCCTTCCTCAGCCAAATGATCTACGTGCTGATGGGAATGGTGGGGCTACCCGTATTTGCTAGGGGCATGTCTGGATATGGGGCGATACTGGGCCCGACTGGTGGATTCATAGTTGGGTTTCTCGCTGGGGCATTTATAGCAGGCACGATCGCAGAGAAGACCAGAGGGAGGGCTCTCTCAGGCGTAGTCTCATTACTAATCTGCGCGACCATAGTCTTTGGGTTTGGTTGGGTTTGGCTCGCTTACTGGCTTGGCTGGAACCTTACAATGGCGCTATGGTTGGGCGTGATCCCATTCTTGCCAGGGGACTGCATAAAAGCAGGGCTTGCGCTGGTTTTGAGCAGAAGGATTGAAAAATTTCTGACTTCCTCCCAAACCTAATCTATAGAGCCCTTCAAAAACTTCATTGTAAGCGGGAAATCCACACGCTTTAATTGTGAACAAAGGAATAATCTTTTAATTTTGTACGCAAAACCCCCTGTGATACTTATGGATCACTTCTCATTGTTGATGAGAAACGTTCGAGCCTCGCACTTTCAGGATTCAATGCCCATTTCCAGAGAGAGTGGGCCTTACTTCTTGTTTACTTATTTTACTTCGCTCTCATAGCCCCATGTCATTCAGGTTGTTGCAGTCCAGCTGGTCGCCGGCTTTCAAAAGAGATAAGCCTCTGTATTCAACTTGAGGAATAGTGACGCTCTCCACGGCTGAAGCCGGGTGGATGGTTTACCAGAAAGATTACACCATTATTGGTATACAATTTTCGCGGTTCGTCTCCTCCCTAAAAGTCGGAGCTTTCTTTCAAATATCCTGCAAATCCATGAAAAAGAAAAAAGGGGATTGTGTTTTCTTTTTTTTACTTGGCTATCTTCCTGTACACAAGGATGACGGCGATCACGGCAATTATTATGCCGATGAACGCGAGTGCGTAGAACGCCGGGAGCTGTGCCACCGTGGCCTGAAGGGAGTTGACACTCGACTGTAATGCAGTGACGCTTGACTGGAGTGAGGTTGCTGTTGTCTGGAGCTGCGTGACTGTGGTTGTTATGGTCTGGAGCTGCTGGACCTGCGCCTTAAGCGAGGCTATATCGCTCTTTGCCGCGTTCAGGGACGATGTGAGGTCGCTCACTTGGGATGTCAGGCTGTTGACTTTAGTGTTTAGGTCGCTTATCTGGCTCTTCAGTGAGGCTATATCGCTCTCGAGGGCGGAGATCTTGTCCTCGAGGCTTGTCAGCGTTATCGTCCCGACATCTGTAGTTCCTATAGAGGCTGTGACGGTCTTCGTGTATGTGTAGTACCCTGTCTTCGCCACCTTCATCGTGTAGGTGCCCTCTGCCGGGAGTGAGACCGTGAAGGAGCCGTCGGCGCCTGTTGTGGCCGAGGTTGTCCCCACTGTGACTGTGGCGCCTGAGACGCCTGCGCCTGCAGAGTCGACGACCTTTCCTGTTACGGCGATCCTCTGCTGGATAGTTATAGTCTTAGTCGCTGTCTGGGATCCCATGAATGCCTTCACGGTGTAAGTCCCGAGGATCCACTGCCCAGTCGGCATAGTGGATGGTGTCCTGAAGGATGCCGTGTAGGAGCCGTCTGATCCTGATGTGACGTAGGTTATGTCGACAAGCTGGTTGCTGGGGTTCAGCAGCTGGACTGTAACGTCCGTATTGGCTACTGCAGTACCCGTCACGACTATCGTCTCGCCAGGGGCGTACGTG
>JBMFMY010000144.1:0-3536 GCA_049970435.1 Candidatus Methanomethylicaceae archaeon | reverse complement strand
AGGGATGAATGATGACTTCAGGATGAGCCATTATGATTCACCTGCAAGCTCCCGACTTTAGTCGAGGAGTATCTGACTCCATGCCCCTGCCTGAAAACCTCACAGCTATTGACTGCAAAAATTTTCTCTCTATGCTTCAGAGAGCAAAGAAATTGGGTATGGATGGAAGAGCGGTCCCTTTTTAGCCTTCTATGGATCCTTCAGAGCTCATATGGTCTAGTTTATCTGCCACCGCCTTTGCAAAGTCCATAGTCCCCGCGGTCCCTCCCAAGTCTCTTGTGACGTACTTGCCCTCCTCCAAAACTGCATCTATGGCTGCCTCAAATCTATTACCGGCGTCAACCTCACCCAGGTATCTGAGCATCATGGCAGCTGAAAGCATTATGGCGGCTGGATTTGCGTCGCCCTTACCCGCATGCTTCGGAGCCGTACCATGTATGGCCTCAAAGAAGGCGTACCTGTCGCCTATGTTTGCACTTGGTGCTATGCCCAGCCCTCCTACTACGCCTGCCGCCTCGTCAGAGAGTATGTCCCCGAAGAGATTGGTCGTCACAATTACGTCCAGATCCTGCGGCTTAATTGCAATTCTCATCGCAGCTGCATCGACATGCATCTCCTCAAAGATGATTTCGGGGTAATCTCTCGCCACTTCAGCACAAACATTCCGGAACAACCCGCAGGTCTCCTTCAAGACGTTCGCCTTGTGGACCGCTGTGACCTTCTTCCTCTTCTCCCTTCTTGCCAGGTTGAATGCAAATCTGGCGATCCTTTCGGAGCCCTTCCTAGTGATCGTTCTTATACCTATTGCAGAGTCCCCCAAGTTGTATTCCAGTCCCCGATACATGCCCTCTGTGTTCTCCCTCACGATTATCAGGTCTACCCCTTTATGTACGGACTTCACTCCTGGATGATTCCTGAAAGGTCTAACATTTGCGTATAGATCAAGCATCTGCCTAAGTATGACTGTGGCGCTCTTGAAGGTCCCAGGTCCAGGAGGTGTCTGAGTCGGTCCCTTTAGGCAGGCGTCAGAGGATTTTATTATATTGACAGTCTCATCTGGAAGCTGATTCCCGTATTTCTGCCACGCGCCCAGCCCTGCCTCTACCTTTATAAACTCAAAGTCTAGACCCGTGTGACCCAGCGCGTATATGGCTGCCTCGGTTATCTCAGGTCCTATACCATCCCCGGTGATCACTGCTATACGATACTTCTTGCTCAAATTTTAACCCCCAACTTCTAGAATTTCAGGAACTATATGATTTTTATGTATCGAAGTGTCTATCCATCATGAACGGCTTAGGGGCTCGGGCGACATATGCGCTCTGACTTTTGAACGCAATGCTGTCTCGAGAGCCTCTTCCGCTCTCTTGTTTAGATAACTCTTGACGAGCTTTATCACACTCTGTATCACAAACTTCACGACAGGGTTATTGTTCCTTGAGTAATCATCCGCCAACTCCTCTATCCATCGCAAGTTGTGCCTCCAAACAAGACGGTATAGCTCCAAGTGGTATGTCTCTGCGTCCTCGAGGAAGCGCATAGGTTTGCTGGCTAGTCCGGTTGCCGGAACAAACAAGAGCGGGACGATGAAGCTTCTGTAACCCCGCAGCGCCTCCACAAGATCTATAGTCTGCACAATATCGCTCTCGGTCTCCCCCGGCAAGTTCACTATCAATGTTGCAGCGGGCACCCAATGGTATTCATCGCATATGGAGAAAGCGTTTTCCACAACACTCCTCCACTCCACTGGTTTGAACGGGGCTGGCTTCCTAGGCATGTACTTTTCAATCATAGCCGTGCTCCCAGTCTCTATACCTGTCTGAAAACCTAGCCATTGATGCCTTCCTAAGCAGAGGATGTCAGATATTGCTCTGACAGTGGAAGGACTCGAGGCTATAGATGCAAGTTCAGCATGACTTATCCCGATACTTCTTATGCCTGGGACCGAAGCCACACTCCTGAAGAGTTCGACCACTTTATCATGATCTGGAATCATAGAATAAGTTCCATATCTCATGATATCCTCCGCATGGAGGCAGACGCTTCTTTGACCATTGAAAACGTTCACTTTTACGTCTTCAATTATT
Organism: Candidatus Methanomethylicaceae archaeon; assembly: GCA_049970435.1. GTDB lineage: Archaea > Thermoproteota > Methanomethylicia > Methanomethylicales > Methanomethylicaceae > JBMFMY01. The sequence goes on along the minus strand of JBMFMY010000144.1, from coordinate 1,449 downwards.
GAATCGAGAGGTCTATGGCGCAACTTTCTGAGGGTTGGTGTGCAGAATCTACATCCTCTTCCACAGCCCCTCGACACCTCGACAAGTCCTCCGACAGTTGCTCCCAGCAGTTGTGGTATGTCTTCCGCTCTTGGGATGTCTTGGAGTCCTGCCACTATCCTAGTCGGGCATTTCAAAGACCCTTCAAGTATTGATGCAATCGCTCTCGGAAATATGAGCTCTCCTTCTCCCTCAACCACCACGTCTATCCCCAAGCTCTTCATCTCTTCATAACCAAGTTGCCACGCTCCGGGACCCCCAACCAAAACAGCGACGCCTCGACTACGCGCCTTCTGAACAGCCTCCGATCTCACCAGCTTTCTGAAATAATATACATTGAAAGGCTCTTTATGAACGATCCCGAACGGGCCACTCATAGTGGTTGAGGCAGGTCCCTTACCCAGCGGATCAAATGTCGAAATTCCTATGACTTTGGTCTCATCCGAGAGAAACCTTTCAATGCTTTCTGGTATTGTGACTGCTACCTCCTCTCTTCTAAGAAGTCCTGACCTGACAATCGCCGCCTCTATTCTCCTGAGGCCCTGTGGCGCCAGAACCGCACGGCCATCCTTATGAAGCGGTGCCTTGTTGAAGACTGCCTTAAATAGGACCTCCGTTATGAATGTGGTCTTCGGTGAGGTTGATATGAACCCGTAAAAAAGGGAGTTGCCATAGTTGCTCATGAGGGTTCGATCGCTTGTTAGAATTACCTTGCAACTAGTGGTATCCATCTAGATCCCCGATAGATAGAAGACCATATGGAAAACTATAAATGTTTTGGAAAATAAAATATTAAGGTATGAAAAAAGAAAAGAACCTGCTCAGGCTCACTGCCAACGGCCTCATGCGACTGATGATACTTTGGATCCTCAACAAAAAGGAGCACTCGGGCTATTCGATCATGAAAGAAATCCAAAGGATAACCGGACTGAAATACCATGCTGGAGTAATCTATCCTCTCCTTTATAGGCTCGAGGGAAATGGCCTCATTAGCGGAAGATGGCGCACGTCTGGACGTAGAAACATAAAAGACTACTCTCTTACGCCGAAAGGAATATCTGCCTTCAACACCATGAGAAAGTTCCTCTCATCTTCGATAAAGGAGATGCCAGGTTTAATAGATTGACGTCCTCCCCTCGCCCTCGCAAGGGGCTTCCCACTTTTCCTTCCCGTTGCTCTTCATCCCTCACGTCTGGAGCGTTTCGCGGAAGATGACGCTGCACGAGGTCCCAGCGCTCAGCCTTTGCGGCGCTGCGTTCCGACACAGATGCTGGTTCGGGGGCGTCACGCCTCCCCATCCCATCTCATTAATGCATAGCCTGTTTGATCTCGCCATGCCTTGGGCTCGGAAGATCCGATTTAAGGCTAAGGCAATATTCGGGCAGTGAGCTACTCCACGGCTAAAGCCGG
>JBMFMY010000143.1:0-3549 GCA_049970435.1 Candidatus Methanomethylicaceae archaeon | reverse complement strand
GGGATAGCCCTGATTCGCCTGCTGAGACGAGACCTCTACTGGTAGAAATGCCAGCAAGCCTCATCGTTGAAGCAGGAGGCCCACAGGCTTTCAGCCGTGGGTAGCTCACTTCCTGTTAGATCTAGATACAATATGCCTCTTGGATCTAGATATACTTCTCCGGATTAGCGTCGAACTCTTTCTTGCATCCTTTAGAGCAGAAGTAATAGGTTTTGCCCTTGTACTCGGATTTATATTCGGCAACCCTCTCATCCACCACCATTTTGCATACGGGGTCTATTGCCAAATTCACCACCTCACCATTCACTATTCTCATATGCATGCTTATACTTTTACATGTTCAACTAAATTTTTGGTAGAGGGTGAGAGCCAAAGTTAAAATCCATTTAAATTGATTCTCTCAACGGACGACCACCAAGAAATGTTATTACTTTAGCAAAGAATGTTTTGTGGTGTGGTTGCTTGGAATCAATGACGCGCAAAGACAAGATAAGAATGAAAGTTTGGAAGTCTATGATGGAGAAGAGGGCAGCACTCCCGCCCTTCCCAATCTATGGAAGGATACCGAATTTTAAAGGCGCCACAGAGGCGGCTCTCAAGCTTAGGGGGCTAGAGGAGTATGCGAGAGCCAGAGTCCTTTTGTGCAATCCAGATTCTCCACAAAGACCGGTTAGAGAGAACGCGTTGCGAGATGGCAAGACCTTGATCGTTGCAACGCCGAGGCTATCGAGAGGCTTCGTGGTGATAGAAAAGTCTGAAGAACCGCTCTACCACTCCACAATAAGGGGGATAATGGAGAGGGGTGAGCCTGTGAATCCAGGGGATTACAACATCGACCTTTTCATTGCAGGCTCAGTTGCAGTAAGCCCAGAGGGGTACAGGCTCGGCAAGGGAACGGCATATTCGGACATAGAGTACAGGCTTTGGCAAAAGGCGGGATCCATCAACGATAGAACCATAAAAATCACCACGGTTCACGATCTATAAGTCGTTGATTTTGTTCCAAGGGAGGAATGGGATGTGCCCATGGATTTGATAATCACCCCAACCAGAACAATTTGGACTTTGATTGGACTAAAGAGGCTCAACCCGAAATAAAGTCACAGTTACCGTGAAAATTTTGATCTTCCTAACTGACGATTAGTATTACACTTCAGTTCTATAGATTTTCTTTCTGTGGATTTTCTAGATATGCTATTCTGGGTTACTTAATATTCCCTGACAAGAAAAGCTTGCTATCAAAACCAGAGAATCTCATTCTTCCTTCACACAATGTTAAAATACTATTATTGTAAATCATTAGAAGATATAAATGCGAAAAAAAGTGTTAATCGGAATAGAAGGGATGCACTGCGCAGCGTGTGCAACCTCCATCGAAAAGTCAATTAGAAGGTTGGAGGGCGTCAACAGCGTAAATATGAGTTTTGGATCGAATTCAGCGTACGTGGAATATGAGGAGGGTAAGACAGATCTCAGAAGCATCGCCAAAGCCGTTGAGGAGGCAGGGTACAAGGTAGTTTTGGAGAGGGCTGTCATTTACGTCGAAGACGTGAAGTGTGCATCCTGTACTGTTAAGATCGAGATGGAGCTGATGAAAATCGATGGAGTGTACGCCGCCAGTGCAAACTTGGCAACCAAGACAGTTGTAGTCGAGTATGACCCAAAGATGACAAGTCCAAAACATCTTAGGGACGCGATAAAGGATTTGGGCTATACCCCAATACTCGGAGAGGAAGACATTAAAAAAACTGGACACAGGTTGGATTTCATCTTTAGTCTAGCACTCGCTATACCAATATCCGTAATCAGCATGGTTATGATGAACTTCCCAAACAAGGAGCCGATACTCTTCTTGTTGACTACGCCGGTCCTGATCGTTGGGGGCAGGAGCTTCTACATCGGATCCTACAAGTCCCTGAGAAGAGGTTACGCAGACATGAACGCCCTTGTGGCGCTCGGGGTTTCTGCCGCTTATTTGTTCAGTGTTTACAACACGTTCTTTGGTGTTGGGGACGTGTACTACGAAGTTGCGGCCCTCCTGATAACGTTTGTACTCCTCGGCAGATACCTTGAGGACAAAGCAAAGGCAAGAGCATCATCCGCCATAAGGAAGTTGATGGAGCTCCAGCCGAAGACCGCGAGGGTATTGAGAAACGGGGTTGAGCAAGAGGTTTCCACGGATGAGGTATCTGTCGGCGACATATTGGTTGTTAGACCGGGAGAGTCGATACCAGTGGATGGTGTGATAATCTCGGGCAGGGCAGCTGTGGACGAATCGATGGTCACGGGAGAGAGTATGCCCGCAGACAAGAAGGAGGGCGACAGTGTAATCGGAGGTACCTTGAACAAGACCGGCCTGATTACCATGAGGGCTACAAAGGTTGGCAAGGACAGCTTCATATCTGAGGTCGTAAGGTTCGTGGAGGAGGCCCAGGCCAAGAAGGCGCCCATCCAAAGGTTTGCCGACAGGGTTGCATCGCGCTTCGTCCCAGCCGTTGTGAGCATCGCACTGATAACATTCATCGTTTGGTCTCTGTTTGGCAAGCCTATCAGCTTCTCGCTGATGATGGCTGTTTCGGTTCTCGTCATTGCATGCCCTTGTGCCTTGGGATTGGCTACCCCGACAGCCATAATGGTTGGTTTGGGCAAGGGTGCGGAGATGGGTATACTCATAAAGGGAGGGGACGTCCTCGAGAGGGTGAGACAGCTGACTACAGTTGTCTTCGACAAGACCAGTACCCTGACGCGAGGAAGACCAAGAGTGGTCAAAGTTGTCGATCTGATTGGGATAGGAGAGGGAGAGGTGCTAAGGAGGGCAGCCTCCTTAGAAAGGGGATCAGAACATCCTTTGGCCAAGGCTATTATCGAGAGGGCAGAGGGGTTGGAATTATACCCACTTGAGGAGTTCGAGGCTTCACCAGGGGAGGGTGTTAGGGGGAGGATGCTTGGAAAGGAGATAATCGTTGGGAACAGAAGTTTCTTTGAAAGGCTCGGCATTAGCACTCCAGATTCGGGAGTGGTAAAGAGCCTCGAAGATGAGGGCATGACGACCGTTTTAGTTTACTACGATGGTGCCTTTATTGGAGTTATAGGAATATCTGACGAACCAAAAGAGGGAGCTTCAGAGGTAATAAAGAGGCTCAAGGACATGGGCCTTAAGGTTGTAATGCTCACGGGTGACAATGAGAGGGTGGCAAGGGCAGTGGCCAAGCGTCTCGGCATAGACAGGTTCATTGCAGGCGTCAGACCCGAGGAGAAGGCAAAAGCCATAGAAAGACTTCAATCCGAGGGCGAAGTGGTGGCAATGGTTGGGGATGGTATAAATGATGCCCCAGCACTCACACAGGCAGATGTTGGGATAGCAATTGGTAGCGGGACAGAGATCGCAAAGGAAGCTGGCGAGATAATCTTGACGGGAGGAGGCTTGGAAGGTGTCGTACTTGCGATCAACCTCAGCAATAAGACTATGAAGAAGATTAAGGAGAACATGTTTTGGGCTTTGGTATACAACACCCTAGGCATACCAGTAGCCGCCGGAGTTCTCTACCC
>JBMFMY010000142.1:0-3569 GCA_049970435.1 Candidatus Methanomethylicaceae archaeon | reverse complement strand
ACCTCTACTGGTAGAGATGCCAGCAAGCCTCATCGTTGAAGCAGGAAGCCCCATGCGAAGCGTGGGGTAGTTCACACATTCATTTTCAGGTTGCCTTCTCTATGTGCTATCTATAACGGTCTCAGGAACCTCAAGAAAAACAAATGAAGGAATGAGTACGCCACTCTCTTAGAAGACGTCCTGAGCTCACCACGTTAGACATACATAGAAGGGGAATGTCTGAAAGGAATAACTTGCCTAGTCGTACTAAACGCAGTCACTAAAGCATTAACAGCATTCAAGAACTACTTTGAAAGGGTATTAAAGTTCAAGCAAAAAAAGATGGTAAGTACAAGTTCACCACTGATGCGACAAGCTCGCCTGATGAAGTGGGCAGCTCAAGACTTTAGCCGTGGAGAGGAGGTCGAGCAGATTTCTTTTTAAATCTTAGAGGATTTGAAAAATCAAGCTTTGATATTAGTTTCGGGTTTTCTCTCAGCCACGCAGGTTCTTTGCAATCTCTTCCCCCATCTCGTCAGTGCTCGCGGTCCCCCCTAGATCATAGGTCAGAACCCTTCTCTCGGTCAGCGTCTTTATAACGGCATTCTCGATCATCTTTGCCGCTTGAACTTCACCCAACCATTCAAGCATAAGCTTTGCTGCCAAGATCATGGAGGTCGGATTTGCAATCTTTTTGCCTGCCTTTGAGGGCACCGAGCCATGAATCGGCTCAAACAGTCCATAGCTGTCACCAATATTTGCGCCTGCAGCCATGCCCAGCCCCCCTCCGATCTGCGCCGCTTCGTCTGATAGGATGTCCCCGAACATGTTTGGAGTCACAATGACATCAAATTCATGGGGTCTCTTTATGAGATGCATGGAAGCTGCGTCCACGTACAACTCTTCGAAAGTCACTTCTGGATATTTCTTGGAGATCTCTCTGCACACATCGCGGAATAGGCCATCCGTTATTCTCATCACATTTGCTTTGTGCACTGCCGTGACCTTCTTTCTTCTTTTTATCGCATACTTGAATGCCATTTCCGCTATCCTGGTACAGCCTCTTTTCGTTATCACTCTGAGCGCTATAGTATCTTCCCCGACGTAGAACTCGTAACCCTTGTACAAGTCTTCGGTGTTCTCTCTCACGAAGAGCATGTCTATGTCTGGTCTAAGCGCAGGCACTCCCGGGTAAGACTTAACTGGTCTGAGGTTTGCATAGAGATCGAATAGGATCCTGAGCCTCACAATAACATCAGCAGCACTCTCACCAACTGGACCCTTCAAGCACGCATCAGCCTTCCTTATAGTCTCTATGCTCTCTTCCGGCAGAGCCATACCTCTCCTCTTGAGGCATTCGTCCCCCCCTTCTGCCTCCAAAAATTCCAGCTTGAAATTAACAATCTCCTCGAGGGCGGAAAGAACCTTCAGCGTAGCCTCTGTCTGCTCAGGTCCTATCCCATCGCCCCTCATTAACGCTATCCTGTAGGTCTTCATGGCTCTTACCTCCTTCCAAACCTCCTTTTAAGATTTTCTAGGAGTCCACCATCCTTCAGGATCTCCAACAAAAATTCCGGGTAAGGCTCTACTGGCATCCTATCACCATTCTCCCTCAAAATATACCCTTCATCTAGGCGTATGGTGATAACCTCGTTCTCCTTAATCACACCTCTAGCTCCTTTTGAGATCACTGCTGGCAACCCGATATTGATGGAGTTCCTGAAGAATATCCTAGAGAACGACTTTGCAACAACCGCCCCCACGCCTGCATATTTCAGCGCTATTGGCGCATGTTCCCTACTGGAACCACATCCGAAGTTCTTCCCGGCAACTATGATGTCGCCCTTCGAGATCTTCTTATGAAAGTCCTGGATGAGTCCCTCAAGTGCGTGCTTGGCTAGCTCGTTTGGATCTGTCAGGACTAAATATTTGCCTGGAAGAATTACATCAGTGTCTATGTTGTCACCAAGTAGCCAAACCTTCCCTCTGATGATATTCATTTTTCTCAACCTCTAACATATTTCAAAGGATCTGTGAGCCTCCCCTCAACGGCAGTAGCAGCCGCAGTCTCAGGAGAGACCAAATAAACCTTGGATTTGGGGCTTCCCATCCTCCCAATAAAGTTTCTGTTAGATGTACTCACACAGACCTCCTCGTCTGCGAGTATGCCCATGTGACCTCCAAGGCATGGTCCACAATTTGGATTGCAGACCACAGCTCCAGCCTCCACGAACGTCCTAATGTACCCTCTTCTCTCAGCCTCCATGTACACGCTCGGTGAAGCTGGGATAACTATCAACCTTGTTCCATCTTTCACTTTTCTACCCCTCAAAATTTTAGCTGCTGCCTCAAGATCTTCAAGCCTCCCGTTAGTGCACGAGCCTATGAAAACTTGATCTGCTTCTATTCCCTCCACTTCAGAGACTGGCTTTACGTTGTCAACAGAGTGGGGAAGTGCCACCTGTGGAACAAGCTCATCTAAGGCAACTTCCATAGTCCTCTGATACTCTGCGTCATGGTCGCTCCTAATAATCCCGTTAGACCCGTCATATTTTGTGTACTCGAGGGTCTTTCTGTCAGGGTTTACGATTCCGGTCTTACCGCCCATCTCTATGGCCATATTGCATATGGTCAACCTGCTGTCAATACTCAAACTCTCTACACCATCACCGGTGAACTCCGTTGCGCAGTAAAGTGCACCATCCACACCCACCTCTCCTATAATGTAAAGTATGATGTCTTTGGCAGAGACGCCTGGCTTTAACTTTCCCTTCAGCTCAAATCTTATGGTTTCCGGGACTCTGAACCAAAGCTCTCCGGTCAGGAATACCGAAGCCATCTCCGTGGAGCCTATCCCAGTCGCAAACGCTCCCAGTGCACCAAGTGTGCAAGTATGCGAGTCCGCACCGACAACAAGCATGCCTGGCTTGACATAACTCTCAGCCAAAATTTGATGACACACTCCTTGCCTTCCCACATCATGAAACTTCACACAGTACTTCTTGGCGTACTCTCTGAGCTGCTTTTGAAGTATTGCGGTAACAGTTGAATTTGCAGGAACTTGGTGGTCGAGTATCACTACAACTTTTTCTGGATCCCATGGTTTATCATAACCAACCTCTTTAAGGACATTTAGTGTCAAAGGACCTGTTAGATCGTGTACCATTGCCAGATCGATCTTACCTATAACGTATTCTCCTGGCTCTACCGAATCCTTCCCAGATGCTTTCGCCAAAATCTTCTCTGCAATAGTCATTCCCATTAGAGACCACCAGAGTTTAGTCTTCTAATGACGTTCTTCTTATACAAGTGGGTGCCCAGAAAACCTAGAGCTTTCTGGGATGAATGGGCAAGTCTTAAATAGCATAGCATCCTTTTAAAACTTGGGACGTTCCATTGCAGAAGGACGTTCAGATATGCGTCACAGGAAAGGTCTTCCAAATAGTAAGTTTTAGCCTCAAACAGGGCCCTCAACGAGTACTTCAGGCTTGTGAGGTGGTATCTCTTTTAACTCATCAAAAAACTTTCTACACGAAAGCGGTTACGAAAAGGCTAAAGAGCTATTCAATCTAAATACTGCCCTAATCCAG
>JBMFMY010000141.1:0-3574 GCA_049970435.1 Candidatus Methanomethylicaceae archaeon | reverse complement strand
GTGCCCAACCATCATGCCATGTGTCGCTCCCGAGAACCTGCCATCCGTGAGGAGAGCAACATCCTCGCCAAGACCCATTCCCACCAATATGGAGGTCAAAGAGAGCATCTCCCTCATCCCCGGACCTCCCTTCGGTCCTTCGTACCTCACTACAACCGCCTTTCCAGCCTTGATCCTTCCACCAAAGGCAGCAGCGATCCCGTCCTCCTCACAATCGAAAACCAAAGCCTCTCCTTCAAAGTATGTTTTTTTAAGACCTGCTGTTTTTATCACTGCGCCCTCAGGGGCAAGGTTGCCGAACAGTATAGCGAGCGCTCCAGTGGGTCTTACGGGGTTTTCTAATTGTTTGATTACATCGCTTATGATCTCTGCTGTCATCAGATTCTCTCCAACAGTTCTCCCAGTCACTGTAATGAGATCTTTCTTGATTAGATCTTTCTCTGACAACCTCTTCATGACGGCAGGTATTCCCCCTGCCCTGTCCAAATCCTCGACCGCACTCTTACCTGCAGGCATCATGTCCACCAGTTGGGGCGTTCTTCTACTAATTTCGTCAAACACCTTTAGACTTAAAGGTACATCCGCCTCATTTGCTATGGCCATTAGGTGAAGGACTGCGTTTGTAGACCCGCCTAATGCAACATCTACTGCGATCGCGTTTCTGATGGACCACTCATTCACAATGTCCTTGGGCTTTATGTCCTTTTTTACTAGTTCAATTATCTTCATGCCGGTTTTTTTAGCAAGTCTTATCCTCCTTGCGTCCACAGCCGGTATTGTTCCGCTTCCTGGTAGGGATAACCCCATTGCCTCTATTATGCAAGCCATCGTATTGGCTGTATAAAGGCCTGCACATGATCCTATGCCTGGGCAAGCGTACTCCTCTATCTCTTTAAGCTCATTCTCAGTAATTTTTCCACTGAAATAAGCCCCGACATTCTCGAATGCCGAGTCCAAACTCATCCTTTTACCACGCCAAACCCCGCAGAGCATAGGCCCACCTGTGATAAATATGGATGGAATGTTTACCCTCAAAGCACCCATCACCATTCCGGGCTCTATCTTGTCACAGCTACAAACGAAAACCATTCCGTCGAAGGCATAGGCCTTTGCGACCACTTCTATGGAATCGGCGATTATTTCTCTACTCACAAGAGGACTTCTCATCCCCTCATGACCCATGGCTATCCCGTCGCAAATTCCAATCGTATTGAACTCAAGGGGCGTACCCCCAGCCATCCTGACGCCTGCCTTTACAGCCTCTGCAAGCCTGTTCAGGTGAACGTGCCCTGGGATCAACTCGTTCCAAGAGTTTGCTATGCCTATTATTGGCCTCTCCAACTCTTCATTAACCAGACCCAAGGCTTTGAAAAGCGCCCTGTGAGGTGTTCTCTGTACACCTTTTTTTACAACCTCTGATCTCATAATCACCACATCAAGACATTATCGACTAAGCTATACAAAAAAATATCTGCTACGAATGCATTATGTTAGAGTCATGGAAATTGCGCTATTGATGCTCTCACTTGCACTCATATTCTTTTTTGGAATATTCGCAGGAGTTTTAGGTGCTGCTTTGGGGCTTGGCGGTGGCGTACTGATGATCCTCTTCTTCACATTAGTTATAAACGTCCCGATTCACAAAGCGGTTGCACTCAGCCTCTTGGCAGTCATAGCTAGTTCGAGTATGGCAGGTAGCGTTTATGTTCAAGACAAAATGACAAACATAAGGTTGGCCATGGTTTTAGAAACGTGCACTGTGCCAGGGGCAGTACTTGGTGCTTTTCTGGCTCTGAGCATGCCATCTCGTGCGGTGGAGGCGATCCTAGGAATAGTTCTGCTTTACGCGGCCATCGTCAGCTTTCGTCAAATCCGATCTGAGAAAATTGTGATGTCAGAAGATGGTCTGGGCATTGGAGGCGAGTACTATGACGAAGCGAAGAAGGCAACAGTGAAATACTCAGTGGATCGCTTGAAGGTGGGACTCTTTGCAAGTCTTTTGGCGGGTCTGGTTTCAGGAATTGTGGGTATCGGCGGCGGTATAATCAAGGTTCCCATCATGAACCTCATAATGAAAGTCCCCATAAAAGCCTCAGCAGCCACAAGTAATTTCATGGTGGGTGTGACGGCGGCAGCAAGTGCTGTTGTTTACTTTGGGAAGGGTGTTGTAGACCTTCAAATGGCAGTTCCAACAGTCTTGGGTATAATGATCGGGGCGTTCATAGGCACCAGAATTCTATCGCTGAGCAGATCACCCCATCTTAGAATGTTACTTGGATTGGTGCTTCTGTTCTTTAGTGTCATGATGTTTATGAAGGCTGGAGGGATAGTGTATTGGTGAGCGTCGAGACGACGATATCATGGGTTTTGAGGGGCGGCGTCCTATTTTCGGCGCTACTGCTCCTCATTGGCACTTTTTTGGGTCAAGACGTCCTGTGGCTTGGTGTCCTCATCCTCATTCTGACGCCTTTCCTCAGGGTCTTCTTTGCAGCCCTTTACTTCTTCGTCCACAAGGACATGCGGTTTTTTGTGATAACATTGTATGTGATATTGATTCTTGTGATTGGAAGTCTACTCAAATTTTGAAGGTGATAAATTGTGAAAATATAGTCACGCATTCAAAATCATCACAAATTTCTCGTTTTGAAATGTGATGTGTAATTTTTATATCACAGTATATACAATAGATTTTAATACTGTTGATAATAAATAATTTGCGGTGAGAGGTTTGGTAAAAACTACCTTAAGCGTAATTAAGGCAGATGTTGGATCAATTGCGGGGCACAATGTTGTGCATCCTGATCAGATAACCTCAGCTGAAAAAAGTCTTACAGAAGCCAAAGAAACAGGTCTGATTTGTGATTATAGAGTCACAAACTGTGGTGACGATTTGGAGCTCATTATCACTCATAGGAAGGGTGAAGAGAATCCGGAGATTCACGGACTGGCTTGGGAGACCTTCAAAAAAGCAGCGAATGTTGCTAAGAACCTCGGGCTGTATGCTGCGGGTCAGGATCTTCTCAGTGATGCATTCTCTGGCAACCTCAAAGGTATGGGACCGGGGTACACAGAGATAGAGTTTGAGGAGAGAGCCAGCGAGCCTGTCGTCGTCTTCATGGCGGACAAAACAGAGCCAGGGGCATTCAACCTTCCCCTGTACAGGATATTTGCGGATCCTTTCTCCTCAGCAGGACTTGTTATAGATCCAAAGATGCATGAAGGCTTCGCCTTCCAAGTTCTTGATGTGATTGAAGGGACCTCCTATGAAATGAACACTCCGGAGGAGTCCTATGATCTGCTGGCTTTGATTGGAACCACAGGGAGGTACATCATCAAAAGGATATATAGAAAGAGCGACAGGCTTGTGGCAGCATCGGTCAGCATCACAAGACTCTCTCTAATAGCGGGGAGGTATGTTGGGAAGGATGACCCGGTAGCCATCGTTAGGGCCCAGCATGGCCTCCCAGCAGTTGGGGAGATCTTGGAACCGTTCAGTTTTCCACATTTGGTGGCTGGCTGGATGAGAGGCTCCCACTACGGACCGATGATGCCTGTAGCCCAGAGAAATGCAAGG
>JBMFMY010000140.1:0-3583 GCA_049970435.1 Candidatus Methanomethylicaceae archaeon | reverse complement strand
CCGCTTCGATCCCAAGAAAGAAAACCCGGATGAGACTGTTATCAGAGATGCTATTAAGAGTTTCGAGTGCTTCTGCACAAAGAACACCAAACCTTAAAAAGTCGTGCGACACAAATTAAATCTAAGGGATGAATCATGTATAAAACAATAATGGTAGGAGTAGACGGGTCTAAACCCGCCGAGAAAGCCTTTGAAGTGGCTGTAGACATGGCAAAGAGGTACGATGCGCGCCTTCTAATCGTTACAATATACTCCCCTCCGGCGATTACTCTGCTGGGCGACATACCTCCTTATCCACCAACAGTGCCAAAAGAAGTGGCTGACAAGATGGCCCCTCTCTTAAAGCAATATGAGGAGAAGGCAAAGAAGGAAGGCGTCAAGGTTGTTGAATCTAAGATCGTACCAACATGGGACAACCCCGGTGCAGGTTTTGTGGCAGAAGCTGAAAAGCAGGGCTGCGCTCTTACTGTCATCGGCTCCAGAGGGCTCACTGGTGTCAAACGCGCTCTCCTTGGCAGTGTTGCCGAGTACGTGGTCAAAAATGCCCACTGTAGCGTACACATAGTACGCTAAAATCCTTTTTTTTTGGTAGGTTTGCATGATATTCCGCATTTACGGACTACAAGTGGACGTTCCAAAGGAGTACAAAATCATTCTTTGGAAGGACTCTGTTTTTTACGAGGGGACGGTAGAGATACATGGATATGAGGGCAATATGATAAAGATGGACTGGAACGACCTCACAAAAATAATCCAAAAATACCCTTCTCCTGAGGATTTCTTCAAGGAAAACCTTGATCGCATAAAAGAAGACAAGGATATTGTAGATCCAAAACTCGAGAGATACTCTTGGGAAGGAGATCCTGATCACGAGTACTACTTCCATAAATTATCTTACAAGAGTGTGAGGAAATTTCCTAGGAAAGAAATATCTGACTACATAATAGGTCTTGGTGTTTTCTGTAAGAATTCCAACCGTTTCATACTTTTGCAATATCGCCCTCCAGAAAAAAGCTCAGACCTAGGAGCGAAGGCACTCGAAATAATCAAGTCCTTCAGATGCCTTTGCGGAGAAACCTCAATTTAGGTTAATTGCTATAAAATACCTCTCACTTATTTTCCTGGTCCTGAATATCCTTGGTACTCCCATTTCAAAGATCCACTGCAACAATCTGGTGGAAAGGCTCCAAATTTATCAAACAAGAGCACAAAACTGTCGAGGTTATAGACCTCAAACTTGTCTGGTGGAGCAGAGACGTATTGGAAATACTGGAGATTAGGATCCCAAATGTATATCATCCACTGCTCCAGGCTACCAGGATCTGCCTTTATCCCATTTATGGCAACTATGTACCTTAAACCCGCAACCTCACCATATTCTACATCGATGGGGTAGTCGCTCACATTGTAATCCTCTATAACTATCCATTTGGATGGGTTATCGATTGGGTAAACCCTCAATTCAACCTTCTCGGCTTTGTCATAGTTCTTAACCAGATCTATGATCGTAGCGCCCGGTCTAAGCTTTATGTTCATGTACCAATAAACGACCATGTGCGTTTCATTGTACTTGGTCTTCATGTCAACGCCCAAATCCACCGAGATGTATCCTACCTCGCTTGTGGAATAGAAGTACTGAAGAGAACCCTCCCTCCCCATCTCAACCTTGCTGTACTGATACAAATTATTCATGAAAGCGTTCCCAAAGCCCGAGAAGGCGATCGCCCCGCCCCCACCAATCAATGCCAACTGAATGACGAACAGCGTTATGAGGTACTTAGTTGGAGGCAGGACACTCTTCTCAGGTTCTGATTTGGACATCTTTAATCCATGTTATGATAAAGGATCGTTCTATTTACACTTTTGGATTACCACAAACTTTCATAATTCAATATAATCCAATTAAAAAACAATTTATTTTGTTTTTGTAAAATAGATTAAAAATTGAAAAATTTAAGCATTTTGTCGGAGAAAAATAAGAGTGATTTTAAGCGACTTATAAAGTTTTTTGTACACTTTTAGTAACTTATATAAACACCAATCCAGCTAAGACAGATCAAAACAGAATGGTGAGAGACCTTGTTAGACTTTCTATTCCTAGGTGAATATGCAATACTAATTCTGGTGGACTGGATTCGGGGCATCTCTGGCTGGGGATTGCCGGGATACGGTCTACCTGGCGGACCATGGACTGGCGCATTCTTACTGACATACGTCTCGGAGTGGCTCTGTTGGTTCATTATACCTATCGTTACGATGCTGTGGTGGCGCTCGTGGGCTAACAAGCACCCTGAACTAGTGCAAGAGCTATGAGGTGATATGAATGGCAGAGACAGGAATTCTAATTGAGGCCGCGATTGTAGTAATATGGATTCTATTAATTTTAGGACTCGGTGTTTGGGCAAGGAAGCGCATCAAGAGCTCGGGCGACTTCATGGTCGGAGGCAGGGCTATCCCTGTATGGATGTTGGGAATGTGGAGCGCTGGTGCTTCCGTTTCGGCATGGGCTTTCTTTGGTCTGCCCGGTGCGATTTACGCTTCTGGACCTTTCCAGCACTGGTCCCTCTGCATACCCATGATGGCAGGGTTCCCGATAACCGTATTGTTCTTGGGTCGTTGGATGAGGATCGCCGCCAAAAAGTACAACCTCATGACAATGCCCGACTTTCTAGGAGAAGTTTATGGTGGAAAACTCATCAGGATCTTCGCTGCTATCGGAATTGTCATAGCATGTGTCTTCTACGCGACTGCCCAATTTAAGGCCATAGGTATCTTATTGAGCACAATTTTAGGTGTGGATTATATCACCGGAGCAGCTCTTGGTATTGCGATCTCGGTTATCTACATCGTACTAGGGGGATTCATAGCTGGAGCGATAATCAACACACTGAACGTTTCCATGATGATAATCGCATCACTAATCGCTGTCGGTATTGGCTACTCTTGGACGGGCGGCTATGCAAATATGCTTGCGACCATAGCCCAATCCACTGGCGGCGCTACTTGGTTGAATATAGATCAGGCAGCTGCGGGAGCTGCTTGGTATCTATGGATCAGCTGGGCACTATTCCTTGGATCCTTTGGTCTTGCTGGACAACCCGCCATTGTCCAGAAGCTCTATGGTATCAAGAAGCCGAGCACCCTCTGGCTATGGGGCCTTATGGGCGGAATTGTCTTTGGAATCACATGCCCTGCCTACTGCTACTTGGGCGAGGTGACAAAGTACCTTACAGTTGTGGGGCAGGCACCCAACATAATCGCCGTCTATAAATCTGCGGACTATGTCATCGCATGGCTCACTGTCTACAAGCTTGGAGCCGAAGCGCCGGTTATCGGTGGTTTGCTTATTGCAGGAGTGATAGCCGCCGCTTGGAGTACCGTAGACGGCTTCGTGATGATGGGCGGTGCGGCTATTGCGAGGGATATCGTGAACAAGTGCTTCAGGCCGAACTGGACCGACAAGCAGCTCCTAAGGAGCCTTAGAATTGGCATGTTGTTAGTCGGTATTCTGATGGTAATCGAGACGATGTTCCCTGCTGAGCTCATCACTTGGCTCGCTGCTATTGGTTGGGGTCAGTTTGCT
>JBMFMY010000139.1:0-3605 GCA_049970435.1 Candidatus Methanomethylicaceae archaeon | reverse complement strand
CTGTCAGCGCTGAGTTCGTTCCTCTTGCATCTCCAGGCTTTGAGACCGGTCCGCCTGACGAGAACGCGATCGAGCTCGCACGCGTGGTCGACAGAGGTCTCCGGGAATCAAAGCTTCTGGACACTTCGAAGCTGTGCCTCATCCCCGGAAAGAAAGTCTGGATCGCTTGGATTGACATATTCATACTCGATCACTGTGGAAACCTTATTGACGCCTCCTCGCTCGCCTCCCTGTGTGCGCTCCTAACATCAAAAGTTCCAAAAGCCAAAGTCGTTGGCGACGAGGTAAAGATCTTGGATGAGTACATGCCAGTTCCTTTGCGGGCGATACCGATCAACGTCACTCTAGCAAAGATCGGTGACAAGCTTTTCGTTGATCCCTCGCTCGACGAAGAGGAGGTCATGGACTGCAGACTGAGCGTTGCCTTTGCCCTTGACGATCAGAAACAAGAAAAGATATGCGCCATGCAGAAGGGTGGGGTTGGAACCCTTACCTTTGAGGAGCTCCTAAGGGCAGTAGAGATCGCTAAAGTTAAAAGCCAGGAGCTTCGCAAGCTACTTCCTAGTGGTGAAAAGTAATGGGAAGGACAAAGTCGGTCGGTCCTGTAGGGAGATACGGTCCTAGATACGGTGCTACTCCGAGGAAGAGGACCCTTGCCATAGAGCTCAAAGCCAAGAACCAGAGATGCCCGAAGTGCAAGTCAATAAACACCCTCAAGAGAGAAGCTGCAGGGATCTGGTGGTGCAAAGCTTGCGGCATCAAATTCGCTGGTGGTGCCTATGTCGCTCAGACGACTCTGGGGAAGACTTTCCTCCCTGAGGAACTCAAGGCCTTGAAGGGAACGGCATCCAAAGAGTAGCCCCTCCTGAGGAGAATAGGCACAAGCCTCAGTCTCAAATTCAGCATCGAGAGAAAGCAGCCACAAAGCAGACCTCAAAACCCCTCAAAAATTTCCCAAAAAGATGAACATGGAAATGGACACGAACCCACAAGTGCTAGTCTGCACGTCCCTCAGACCAAGTCCTAGAACTAGGACCTTTTGCAGGGACTTGGTCGCCTCTTCCTCCATATTCCAATACTACGTAAGGGGCAAATCCAATATGATCTCTCTTTTGGGACATGCCCACCTATCTGGGGCTTGTAGATTGTGGCTTATCGGCTCGAGCTACGGAAACCCCAAAACCATAACATTTTACGATGTTAGCGTGTGCCCTCCTACCAAGATGGGACTCCTGTTGATAAAGGGCACCACTCTTAGAAGAGAGATCAAAAATCTCTACCCGAAATCGACTAGGTCGCGCCCACTGGAATTCCTCATGCCAGAGGACAAGTCGCTAATGGACCTCTACTCTCTCATCAGTTCTGCCCTCCCCAAGGTTTTCTCCACCAAGAGTCCGAGAACTCAACTCCGCTTAGGGAGGAATCCTGAAAATAGAATAGAACTCTCATTTGTTGAAAGCGAGACGGGTCTACCATGCGGACCAAAAATAACTGTGGGTGACTATCATTGGTTGAGAGGAGCCTCGTATCAACCTTAATGATCGATACAAAAGATCCTGTCATTGCAGAAAATCTGTACAGGATACTTTTACCAGAGGTTCGGACAACAAAGGCCAAATCATCAAAGGTATTCATAAGAAAGGAGGGGGGCGCACTCTACCTGGACATCGAGGCCAACACCATCGCTGGTCTAAGGGCACTGCTAAACTCCTACCTCCGTTGGATCGCAACCTCAATAGAGCTCTTCAGCTGGAAGGAAAAGGATTAATAAATTCCCATTCTATCCCAAAACAAATAAAAGGCAATCCATAAATAATCTTTGGACGTGCCCCCCGTTTAAAAATTGGTTTTCACATTGGTGAATGTTATGTCTGAACAAATACCGCCTCAAATCCAAAACCAACTGGTACGCTTCCAAGAGCAGCAAGAACAGTACAAGGCCTTACTTCTCCGCAAGCAGCAGTTTGAAGTAGAGGCAAGGGAAGTGGAAAAGGCACTCCAAGAGTGCACCAACCTTCCTGATGATGCTATCATTTACAAATCTGTCGGCATGCTCCTCTTCAAGAGTGAGAAGGCAAAGGTCATCGCAGAGCTAACCGAAAAGAAGGAGGAGCTCGATCTCCGAATAAAAACTATCGAGAAGCAGGAGCAGCGCCTCAAACAGCAGCTCGAGGAGCTTAGAAAGCTCATAATGGAGCAGGTGAGCCTCTCGGGTGCGGGACCTGCGTCTGGATCGTGATGGTAGTGAAAACACTCCCACTCGATCTGGTCAGAGAAGCATGCGAAGTTGGAGAGGCTGCCGCCCGTAAATATGTAACATCCAAAGTCAACGAACATCTCATAAACTCTTTGGACATTCAGATAAAATACGAGGATGAGGAGCTTCTCTTTAGCGTAGACATCTTCTTAGACATCTCCCCTCTGAGCGGCGTGGATCCAGACCAGCTGGCAGACAAGGCTGCAGATGCCGCCCTATCGGCTATCGACAAAGTAGTGAGAGGAAAATGAATTGCCAGACTTCCTCGGACTTCTCTCAGCCTTCAGGAAGATCACAATAGTCTGCCACCCCAACGCCGATCCTGACTGCATTGGATCTGCATACGCTCTCTACTCCTCAATAAAGTCTTCAACTCCAGGCTCAGAGGTGACCATATACGCCCCTGAATCCATCAACACCACCTCAAACCGTCTTATCGACCACTTAAAGATTGATGCATCCTCAGAGATCCCTCCCCAAACAGAGATCTTCATTTTAGTCGACACGTCATCTCTCGACCAAGTCCCCTCTGTAAAACAACACATTCTCAACAACCGCACCCCGTATATCCTGATAGACCACCATGTCCCGGACCCTAAAACCATGAACAACGCAAAGCTCTCAATAGTCCGGGAAACCTCTTCTGTCTGTGAGATAGTTTATGATATCCTCAAGAAGAGGACATTGACACAAGAAGCCCTTGACGCCCTTCTAGTTGGTTTGATTTATGATTCTAGACGTTTTTTGATACGCCCAGCCTCCTCCATAATCACTGCCGCAAAAATGATCAGAAGGGGTGCAAGGTCAGATCTTGCTGTCGAGTTACTATCGGCGGAGCAAGACCCATCAGAGAGAATGGCAAAACTCAAGGGGGTTGCCAGAGTCCGCATATTCAGGGCCTCCCATTGGACCATCGCGATAACCCACGTGGGCGCCTTCGAAGCCTCCGTGGCTCGTGCTTTGACGGACTTGGGTGCCGATTTGGCTTTGGTAATCAACGACTCCTGTGACCCTCTCAGAATTACCGGGAGGTCCCAAGACCAGTTCTACACTCAAACCAGACTAAACCTCGCTAGAGATCTTATGCAACCACTAGCAGAGGAGTTCTCGGGTCAGGGGGGCGGGCATCCAACAGCAGCAAGCGCCAACCTGAAGGCATCCCCCAAGAGCCTTCTGCCTAAAGTCTTCGATATACTTGCAGAAAGACTTCAAATCCAAAGAGGGTCAATAATTGAGATTGATACTAAAAAGTCAGCCACTCCGCGGCTGAAGCCGGGAGCTTGCGATGGTGGTAGCAATGCAAAGGCTGACTAGCCTAAATTCGGGGACCACGCCTATGGGGCTACAA